>CAJBIS010000020.1 GCA_903953195.1 uncultured Actinomycetes bacterium | reverse complement strand
GGCACCGACCGCGTCGCTGCTGCTCACCCTGCAGGGACGGGCCACCGGAGTCACCGAGGTGATGTGCAGCGTCGAGCCGCTCAGCGGCGGTGAACTCCCGCCGAACGACGCCGTGACCCGGCTCCTCGTGGACACGCTCGCCGCATGCGCCGCGCCGCCGGCTGCTCCCTGAGTCGTCAGCGACGACGGCCCTCCTGAGTCGTCAGCGACGACGGCCGAGGCGGGTCCGCAGATTGGAGCCGAATCGCAGGCGCAGCGTGCGGATGCCGATGGCGTCGAGCCCCTTCGGGATCGGGAACCACCAGAGCTCGCGGGGCGTCCGGACCCGCTCGCCGAGGATCGACTTCACGTGCGTGAACTCCCGCAGGCCCTCGCCGCCGTGTACCCGGCCGATGCCCGACTCCTTCACGCCGCCGAACGGCAGGCCCGTCACCGCGTACGACACGATGCAGTCGTTGATGCACACGTTGCCGGCCTGCAGCCCGTTGGCCAGCTCGATGCCGCGGCGCTCGTCGCGGGTCCACACCGAGCTGTTCAGGCCGTAGGGCGAGTCGTTCGCGAGCCGGAGCGCCTCGTCGTCGGAGTCGACCGCCATGATCGGCAGCACCGGGCCGAACGTCTCGTCGCGCATGATGTCCATGGTGTGATCGACGCCGGTCAGCACCGTCGGCGGGAACCAGTAGCCCGGGCGGTCCAGCCGCTCGCCGCCGGTGAGCACCGTCGCCCCCTTGTCCACCGCGTCGGCGACGTGTCGCTCGACCACCTCGACCTGCGGCGGGAACGTCATGGAGCCGACGTCACCCTCACCTCGTTCGTGCTGGCGGATGGCGGCAACCTCGGCCACGACCCGGTCGACGAACTCGTCGTGCACCGACGCGTCCACGTACACCCGCTCGACCGACATGCACGTCTGGCCCGAGTTCTGCATCGAACCCCAGACGGCGCCCTTGGCGGCGCGGCCCAGGTCGGCATCGGCGCGCACGATCATCGGATCCTTGCCACCGAGCTCCAACAGCACGGGGGTCAGCGTCTCGGCGGCGGTCGCCATGACCAGCTTCCCGGTCCGCCCCGACCCCGTGAACGCCACCTTGTCGACACCGCTGCGCACCAGCGCCGCGCCCGTCGCCCCGCCTCCGGTGACGACCTGGACGATGTCGCCCCAGCGGTCGTCGGCGAACAGCTCGCCGATGGCGAGTCCCACGGTGGGGGTCACCTCGGACGGCTTCAGCACGGCGGTGTTCCCGGCGAAGAGCGCCGTGACGAGCGGTGTCATCGCCAGCGTGAACGGGTAGTTCCACGGGCTGATGACGCCGATCACACCCATCGGCTCGTAGCGCTTCCACGCCTTCTTGTGCAGCAGCGATCCGGCGTGCACCGCCTGGGGACGCAGGCTCCGCTCGCCGTGCTTGAGGTAGTAGTCGATGGTCTCGCAGACGGCCATCAGTTCCGTGGTGACCGCCTCGGAGCGGTGTTTGCCCGTGGCCGAACAGATCGTCTCGACCAGCTCCTCGGCCCGGTCCAACAGCCGGTCCCGCACCCGGATCAGGTGTGCCGACCGCTGCCTGTACGACAGCGCCGACCAGCCCGGGAACGCCGCCCGGGCACGCTCCACGGCCGCACGAACCTGCTCCTCGGTGCAGTCCGGCACGACAGCGAGTCGCTCGCCCGTGCGGGGGTCGATGCACTCGATCGTCGGCTGGTCGGCGAGCGACCCACCGGTCTCACCGGCCGATGCGTCGTGGCGGGGGCGGTCCGTCAGCGTCATGGCGAGACGCTACACCGGGCCAGACGACGGAAACCCGGCGGGAACGAGGCGGCTCGACGCGGAAATGGGCCGAATGACTCAGGTTCGACCGTCAGCGCGCCGATGCCTGTGTCGTGACCAGCGCCCCCGCTCGCCGATCCTCGCCTCGATCCCTCACCAGTCGCCTGAGTGGCGCCCGCCGCGGGCAGGGCGGTGCCGTGCTCGTCGAGGCGGCCTTCGCCATCCCGGTGCTGCTCCTGATCCTCATGGGCGCCATGGAGTTCGGGCTGGTCTTCGCGTCCGGAGCGGTCACCACGGGCAGCAGTCGATCCGGCGCCCGACTCGCCGCCACCGCGTACGCCCCCGCCGGTACGACGTCGAACGCGCAGCGCACCGCCACCGACTCGATCGCAGCTGCGGTCACCGCCGACCTCAAGTCCCTGTCACACGCCGCGCCGGTCGGCATGACGATCTACCTCGTCAACCCGTCAGCGACCGACGGCGCCCCGACCGGGGGCTTCCCCGGCGACAACCTGTCGGGCGGGTGCACCGCGAACTGCATCCGGTACGTGTGGAACGGCACGACGATGGTCTACAGCAGCGGCTCGTGGCCGAGCCCGGACGCGTGCGGGACCACGGTCGACTCGGTCGGCGTGTACGTCCAGGTACGCCACACCTACATCTCCGGATACATCGGTACCTCGCGGCTGGTGAACGGCCGCACCAGCATGCGGCTCGAACCCCTCCCGGCGGACCAGTGCTGAGCGCTGCCCGACTCCGGGTGAGCGCACGCCTCGCCCAGCGGGGCCAGAGCGGCTTCGCGCTCGTGTGGATGAGTCTGACGCTGACGCTCATGCTGCTCTTCGCCGGCTTCGCGGTCGACATGTCGAACTGGTGGCTGCAGGCCGAACGGATCCAGATCGCCGCCGACGCCGGCGCCCATGCCGGTGTCGCGTTCCTGCCGGCTGACCTCACGAACGCGACCTCCAAGGCTCGTACCGAGACGACGCGCAACGGCTTCACCTCGGGCGACTCACGCAACTCGACGGTCACGGTGACGCAGGAGCCCAACCCGAACCGACTGCGGGTCAAGGTGACGTCGGATGTCCCGACGTTCTTCCTCAAGCTCGTCGGCATGAACAAGGTCCGCCTCACTCGACAGGCGGTCGGCGAGTACGTCGCTCCGGTCCCCATGGGGTCGCCGCAGAACAAGCTCGGCAACGACCCCGAGGGCACCGACGCCGGAACGCAGCTCTGGGTCAACATCAACGGACCGCAGACCGGCAAGCAACAGGGCGATCGGTTCCAGAGCAAGCTCTGCAACGGCTCTCCGAGAGAGTACGGCTGCAGCGGCAGCGCGAGCACCGAGTTCTCCGACGACGGCTACTTCTTCGGCATGGAGGTCCTGTCACCTGTGTCGGGTCAGGACCTGAGCTTCCAGGTCTTCGACGCGGCCTGGGTGAACGTCGGCACCGGCTGCACATCCAACATGCCGACCAGCACACAGATCAGCGGTGGCAGCGGATTCACCGCGCTGACGACCAAGTTCGCCGACGCCGCCACCCGTTACGGCTCCACGACGTCCTACTGCACCGGCGACCAGGGCTGGGGTGCCAAGAACGTTCAGACCACGTTCATCTTCCGTGAGCCCGACGAGACGCCGTGGACGAACACCGACAACCCGATCATCAACACCTCGGTGTGCAAGTCGGTGACGGTCCCCGCCTACACACCCTCGAGCTCTCGATGGGTCTACGACACGCTCATGAATGCCACCACCGGATCGTTGAACGCCACCGACGGCACGATCAGCTTCGCCGAGTCGTGGCGACGGTTCAGCACCTTCTGTTCCATCCCGGCCGCCTCGGTGAGGACCGGCACCTACGTCATCCAGGTGCGGACGAACGCGACGTCGGCGGCGCCGACGGTGGCGAGCAGCTCGGTCACCACCGAGGGGTCCAACCACATGGCGTTCCGGGCCGGTTTCGGGGCGTCGGGCCTGAGCGCGGTCAGCGGCGCCAACGTCACGATCTCGGCGTTGGGTCGTCTGCCGATCTACGCCAACGGCGCGAGTGCGGACTCGCGGTTCTACATGGCCCGGGTGATGCCCTACGACGCCGGCCGAACGCTCAGGATCAACCTGTACGACATGGGCGAGGCGAACAGCGCCGGGACCCTGCAGATCCTCCCGCCGGCCGAGTACGCCTCGACGTTCTCGGGCTGTTCGTTCAGCCGCGACGACAACGCCGCGCTGAACGTGACCGCCAGCACCTGCACCCTGAACAACGTGCTCGCATCGGCCGGCTACAACGGCCGTCTCCTGACCATCGATGTCCCCATCCCGACGAACTACACGTGCTCCACGTCGAGCCAGACGGGCTGCTGGATCAAGATCCGGGCCAACTTCCCCGGCGCGACATCCGTCACCGATGCCACCACCTGGTCGGCGTCGATCCTGGGCAACCCGATTCGCATCGTGGAGTAGCGACCCTCAGCCCCGAGCACGCTCCCACGCCGCGATCG
>CAJBIS010000019.1 GCA_903953195.1 uncultured Actinomycetes bacterium | reverse complement strand
GGATGCCGGCGGGAACGTCGAGGGTGCCGCGGACGTACCCACGCATGTGGTCCGACAGATCCGTCGACGACGTCGTGAGTGCCAGTCGGGTGTCACGGGTGTGGGGGACCGGTGCCGGGTACGCGCCGAGGACCACCGCCATGCGACAGTCGAGTTCGAGGGCGAGCTCGACGACCGAGTCGCCGAACGACTGCCACTCGAAGTCGGGTTCGGCGCCGACGAGCAGCAGCAGGTCGTTACCACTCTCATCGAGCCCGGCGCGCAGTTCGGTCGCGGGCCAGGTGAGACCGGTGATGAGCCCTTCGTGCAGGTGCATGATCGGCCGGCGGGCCCGGTGGTCGAGCAGCCGGTCGGCGTCGAACGCCGCGACCGTCTCGGCGTCGGCGCCGGTGAGGATGGCCGACATGGCGTTCGCCGACCCGATCCCGGCGTCGATCCAGCCCTCGAGGCCGATGACCATGACCGGTCGGTCCAGGTCCGGCACCACCACTCGCTCGTAGATCTCGCTCACGTACGTCCCATCTCGTCGGCGGCCGCGCTGCTCATCTCGGCCAGTGCGTCCAGCATGCTCCTGAAACCTGCCACTTGCTCCTCGGGAACCGAGCCCATCGCGCCGCCGGCGTACCGGGCGTACACCCCGGCGATGATGCAGGTCAGCTTCCAGTAGCCGAAGGCGACGTAGTAGCCGAGCTGCGACACGTCGCGTCCCGAGACCTCCGCGTAGCGGCGCACCAGTTCGGCGGACCGGGGGAAGCCGTCGAGTGCCGTCGGCGACGCCTGTGGCAGGACCGCCGGCCCGTCCGGATCGGTCCAGTACACGCACAGCAGGCCCAGGTCGGCGAGCGGGTCGCCGAGCGTGCAGATCTCCCAGTCGAGGACGGCGACCACGCTGCCGTCGTCGCCGAGCATGCAGTTGTCGAGCCGGTAGTCGCCGTGGACGATCGTGGCGCCGATCTGGTCGGGCACCGACGCGGCGAGGCGGTCGTGCACCTCGTGGACCGCCGGCAGTCCGAGGCCACCGTCGACCTGGCTCTCGGACCGTTGGAACTGCCCGTACCAGCGGTGCAGTTGCCGGGGGATGTAGTCGGCCTGCTTGCCGAGATCGGCCAGGCCGACCTCGTCGAGGTCGACCCGGTGGATCGCCGCCATCACGTCGATCAGCGATTCCCCGGCCCGCTGACGCTGCTCGACGCTGAGCGACGCCGCGTCGTCGAACGACCGGATGACCTGCCCGTCGACGAACTCCATCACGTAGAACGGTGCACCGTTCACGGACTCGTCGGTGCACAGCCCGACGGTCGGTGGCACGGGCACGTCGGTCGGCTCGAGGGCCGAGATGATCCGGTGCTCACGTGTCATGTCGTGGGCGGTGGCGAGCACCTGTCCGAGGGGTGGGCGGCGCAGGACCCAACGTCGGCCGCCGTCGTCGCTGACCGCGTACGTGAGGTTCGAGTGGCCGCCGGCGATCAGTTCGTAGCGCAGGTCGCCGCGCACCCCGTCGACGTGGTCGGCGAACCATGCGGCCACTCGCTCGGCGTCGATTCCGTCCGGAGCCTCGTGCTCAGCTGCGTCACCCACGCTCTGTCGTTCCTGTTCGTCGGGTCGAGTCGGACCGCCGGAACGGGCCGACCTGCGGTCATGCTCCCGTTCACGCTAGTGCGTGGCGTCGGGCCACGGTCCCGGCGGGTGGCACCGGTACAGTGCCGTGGATGAACGACGACCCGGGAGCAGCACATGGCTGACGTGACCGACCAGACCTTCGGCGTCGAGGTGATGGAGCGATCGGCGACCGTGCCGGTGGTGGTCGACCTGTGGGCCGAGTGGTGCGGACCGTGCAAGCAGTTGGGGCCGGTCCTCGAGCAGGTCATCGCCGACACCGACGGGCGTGTCGAACTCGCCAAGGTCGACGTCGACAGCAACCCGACCGTGGCCGGCATGTTCAAGGTCCAGTCGATCCCGGCGGTCTACGCGGTCGTCGACGGCGCGGTGGTCGACGGCTTCCTGGGTGCGCAACCCGAACGTCAGGTGCGCGAGTTCGTGGAGCGGTTGTTGCCGTCCGAGGAGGAGACCGAGGTCCAGCGTCTGCTCGCCGCCGGCGACGAGACCTCGCTCCGCGCCGCCCTCGAACTCGAGCCGGCGAACGACGAGATCGTCCTCGCGCTCGCCGAGCTGCTGGCCTCCTCGGATGCCGGCGAGGAGGCGACGGCACTCCTGCAGCGGGTCCCGGACTCACCGGCCTCGCGACGGATCGCGGCCCTCACTCGCGTGGGTCCTGCGCCGGCCGGCGCCGAGATCACCGGCCGTCTCGAGATGCTGCTCGAACGCGTGAAGGACGACGAGGACGCGCGTGCCGAGTACGTCGATCTGATCGAACTCCTCCCCGAGGACGAGCGTGGGCAGTGGCGCCGACAGCTCTCCGCCCGCCTGTTCTGACCGGACCGCGCTGATCGCCCGCTGACGCTCCGGGCCGCGCGGCCCGTTCCGGTGCCGTGTCGGTCCGGCTGGCTGGCCCTATCGTCGGCGGGACTTCCCCCACCGTGCTGGCGCGCCCAGCGAGACACTCGTGGTGGGACATGTCGGACGGGGATCGCGCCGGGACGGCGTCGGGTACACGGACAGGGACGGCGACAGGGACGGCTTCATCCGGTCCGGCTGTCGATCGGCTGCAGGACGCGCGGCTCGTGGCGCTCGATGACCTCGCGCGAGGCGCACGCCGTTCCGGGCCGCCGGAGTCGGCCTCGGGGATCGGTCGGCTGTGGGCGCGACTGGCCAACGGGGCACCTGCGGGCTCGCCCCGGCGTCGTGGGGTGATCGCGATCGTCGTGGTGGCGCTCGTGGCCGTCGCCGTCCCCGGGTGGCGCCTCGTCCGCCGCCCGCTGGCCGCCGAGGACACGTTGCCGCGCGTCAGCACCACGGCACGTCCGAGCCCGACCCCCAACGGCGCGGGCCCCGGTGCCGACCCCGGGCCGGGCCCGGGTGCGGACCCTGCCGGGACCGCGCCGCCGGCAGCGTCCGAGCCCCGCACTCCGGCGGAACTGGTCGTCCACGTGGTCGGTGCCGTTGGTCGGCCGGGCATCGTGCGGCTCGCCGCCGGGGCACGCGTCGTCGATGCCGTCGACACCGCAGGCGGTCTCGCCCCCGGTGCCGACGTGGATCGGGTGAACCTGGCCGCCACACTCGTCGATGGTCAGCGGATCGTGATCCCGCTCGTGGGGCAGACGCCACCCGTCGAGGTGGCGCCGGGCACCGTGTCCGCGGCGGGCCCGGCACCGACCGGGACCGGACCGGCGAGTCCGAGTGCGCCGGTCGACCTCAACACGGCCAGCGCCGAACAACTCGACACACTCCCCGGGGTCGGCCCGGCGACCGCCGCGGCGATCATCGCCCACCGCACCGAATCCGGCCCGTTCGCCTCGGTCGACGAGCTGCTCGATGTCCGGGGCATCGGCGAGGCCCGCCTCGAGTCGCTGCGTGACCTGGTCACGGTCGGACCATGAGCGACCGGGCGTGGGTTGCGACCGCAGTGGCGAGTGTCGTCGCGGCGCTGACGGCGACGTCGGGCGTCGTTGATGCGGGCGCCTCGGTACCGGCGTGGGCGCCGCTGGCCGCGGCCGGCGCCGGCGTCGTGGTCCTGGGTGTCGTCCGTCGGCCGGCGGTCCTGCTGGTGGTGGCCGTGGCGGTCGTGGGTCTCCGAGCCGCCGTCGAGCTGGCCCGACTCGAATCTCCTGTGCCGCATCGGGTCGCCGGTGAGGCGTCGCTGGTGTCCGATCCGGAACCCGGCCCGTACGGCACCAGCGTGGTCGTCCGCCTGGACGGTCGACGGTTCCGTGCCGCGGTGCCGCGTGAACTCGAGGGGATCCTCGTCGGGATGCTCGCCGGTGACCGTGTGGTCCTCGCCGGGCGGACCTCGGCGTTCCGCGCGGCGCCCGAGGCCTGGCGGCGGAGCCGGCATCTGGCTGCCGAGCTCCGGGTCGACCGACTCGAACGTGGTCCGCCCGCGCCCGTGTGGGCCGCCGCGGCCAACACGGTGCGCCGCTCGCTCGAACGGGGCGCGGCAGGCTTCGACGACCAGACCCGCGCCCTCTACCTGGGACTCGTCGTCGGCGATGATCGGGCCCAGACCGACCTCGAGGTGTTCCGCTTCCGGGCATCGGGCCTCGGACACCTGCTCGCCGTCAGCGGGCAGAACACCGCGTTCGTGCTCGCCGTGATCGCGCCGCTGCTGCTCCGGTGTCCGCTCCGCCTCCGCGCCGTGCTCGGGATCGCCGTGCTGGTTGCCTTCGTCGTCATCACACGGGCCGAGCCATCGGTGCTGCGCGCCGCCTCGATGGCCGCGATCGCCATGGTGGCCGTCTCGACGGGCCGGGTGGTGACGGGCACGCGCGTCCTGGCGATCGCAGTGGTCGCGCTGCTCGTGGCCGACCCGCTGCTGGTCCACGCGGTCGGGTTCGGTCTGTCGGTGGGAGCGACGCTCGGCCTGCTGTTCGTCTCGCGTCCGGTGGCGCAGCGGCTGCCGGGACCGCGCCCGCTGCGTGAGGCACTCGCATCCACCCTCGCGGCGCAGCTCGGTGCGGCACCGTTCATGTTGTGGCTCTGGTCGTCGGTCCCGGCGGTCGCACCGTTGGCCAACCTGCTCGCCGTGCCCGTCGCCGGCGTGGTCATGGTGCTCGGGTCGAGCGTCGGCATCGTGGCCGGTGTCGTCCGCCCCGAGGTGGCCGCGGTCGTGCAGTGGCCCACCGAACAGATGGTCCGGTGGGTCGATGCGGTCGCAGCGTGGTCGAGCCGAGTTCCGTTGGCGCCGCTCGGACCGGTCCGGTTCGTGCTCGTCGGCGCAACGGTGGGCGCCGTTCTGTGGCACACGGCCGGCGCCGAACCTGGCGACGAGCCCCGGCCCCGGTGGCGACCACCGGTCGCGGCACTGCTGGGAGCTGCCGCGATGTGCGTGCTCGTCTGGCCGCCCTCGCTGGCACCGGGCCGGCACCGCATCGCTCCGGGTGCGGTGCTGGTGGTGACCGGTGACGGCGGTCGCCGCCTCGACCTGGCCGCCTCGGCACGGACCTTGGCCACCCTCGAGGGCCTGCACCGGCTCGCGGTCGGCTCGCTCTCCGGGATCGGCGCACCGGCGGGGTCGTCCACTGCGGATGCCGTCGCCGACCATGTCCGTGCAGCGCGCCCGTCGGGCCGATCACCGCCCTCGTGATCGCCGATCGGCGGGTCCGGGCACTCGGCAGCCCGGTGTAGCGTCCGCCTCGTGGAGCTGCGGATCGGTGATCGTTCGGTGGACCTGCGTTGGTCGACGGTCGTCGTCGCCGTGGCGCCCGGCCCGACCCCGGCGTCGGCCGCTGCGCTGCTCGACCGCGGCGCCGACGCCGTGCTGATCACCGTCGACGAGGCGCAAGGGGGGCCCGCGTGGTCCGCTGGCGACGTCCCCTTCTGCTGTGCGGCCCACGACGTGGCGACCGCCCGTCGGGCGATCGCGTTGGGCGCCTCGTTCGTGCTGGTGTCCGACCGTGTGGCCGCCCGCGCGCTGGCCGACCTGCCCCCGTCGGTGGTCGTCGTGTTCGACTCCGAAGCGGCGGCTCCCGCGGCACCGGGTGAGACCGCAGGTGTGCCGCGCCTGCGGGACCTGCGCCACACCGGTGATGGCTCCAATGGCTCGGATGGCGCCGAACTGGTCGACGTGGCCGCGGCGACGCTCCTCGACGCGGACACCTCGGTGCGGGTCGTGCTGGTCGACGATCCCCGTCCGGCCCGACGCTGCGCCGATCTG
>CAJBIS010000018.1 GCA_903953195.1 uncultured Actinomycetes bacterium | reverse complement strand
TGGACCCGGTCGTGGGTGAGTCGGTGAGCCCGGCGCACGCGCGCAGTTCGTCCATCGACGCCTGGGCGGATGCCTCGGCCGATCCGGTGAGCAGGCTCGGGATCCCGCCACTGATCGCCGCGGGACGCCACTGGAACCCGTCGATGCGGCGGCCGGTCGCGGTGGCGACCAGGATCCCGCTGCTGTTGCCCGCCGGGGAGCCGGCACGGAAGACGAAGTTCCCGAGCCCGTAGGCGACGAGCTGCTCTCCTCGGAAGCCGACACCCTGGAGGCGGTGCGTGTGGGAGCCCACGACGATGTCGGCGCCGGCGTCGACCATCAGCTCGACCAGTTCCTCCTGTCGGGCATTCGGGCAGGTCTCCTTCTCGACCCCGAAGTGCAGGTAGACGATCAGGGTGTCGACGGTCGGTCGGACCGAGCGGACCTCCTCGGCCAGACGGGCCTGCTGCGGCTCCTCGGCACTGGCGAGACCGGGCTGCGAGTCGGTGGCGATCCAGCTGGACCGCAGGTAGTCGTCGATCACGTCGCTGGCGGCGACGATGCCGATGCGCTGGCCGTTGATCTCGGTGGTGAACGGAGCGTAGGCCTCATCGGCGTCCTGGCCGACGCCGATGATCGGGAATCCGGAGGACGCCTCGATGCGGAGTGACTCCTGGAGGCCCTCCTGTCCGTAGTCGAGGCCGTGGTTGTTGGCCATGGTCGCCACGTCGACGCCCGCAGAGGACAACGTCTCGGTCACCTCGGCCGGGACCCGGAACGTGAAGGTCTTGTCCTCCGGCGAGCCCGCGCTGCCGAGCGTGGCCTCGAGGTTCACGATCGTCAGGTCGGCCTCCGAGAGCGCCGGGGCGATCCCGGACAGCACCTCGGTCGGGTTGGCGGACACCTGATCGGTGACACCCTCGAAACTGGCATCGCCGGCGAAGGCGATCGTGACCTGCTCACCGCTGCCCTCGGGGCCCCGGGCCGCTGTCGTGCTCGAGCCGCCCTGGTCGGCCCCGGAGGAGCCGCCCGACTCAGCGGCCCCGGCCGGCGCATCGGGACCGGCGCCACTGTCGGAGCCGCCGCCACAGGCGACGGCGACCAGTGCGGCGGTCACGAACATGGTCGTGACGAGGGCGAGGACGGTGGCGGGACGACGCTGGGGCACCGCAGCAGGGTAGCGACCGCCGGTGGTCGGGATCGGGCACCGGAACCGGATTGGGGCACCGGAGCGGGTCGGCTATCTTGGACCGGCCCCGCCCACTCCGGTCCGATCGGCGTGCGAGGCGGGCACCGGCAGCAGCGCCGCTGCCGGACGCAGTCAACGGCGACTGTTCCACGACCCCCTGATCCACAGGAGCAGCATGTCCGAGAGGTCGATTCGCCGGAGCGGCGTGTCGAAGGTGAGTCCCGTCCGTGGCCCCGATGCCCGCGGGCTCTACGACCCCGCCAACGAGCACGACGCCTGCGGCGTCTCGTTCGTGGTGGACCTGCACGGTCGGCCGACCCATCGACTGGTGGAGCAGGGCCTGACCTCGCTGTGCAACCTCGATCACCGCGGCGCCAAGGGCGCCGAGGAGGCGACCGGCGACGGTGCCGGCATCCTCATCCAGATCCCCGACGGCTTCCTGCGTGAGGTGGTCGACTTCGAGCTGCCCCCGCCCGGCGAGTTCGCCGTGGGCGTCGGCTTCCTCCCGTCCGATCCTGCTGCGGCCGACGACGCGGCCGCAGCGATCGAGGTGATCGCTGCCGAGGAGGGCGCCACGGTGCTCGGCTGGCGTGACGTCCCGGTCGACGCATCCGGGATCGGCGCCTCGGCGCTGGCGGTCATGCCCTCCTTCCGGCAGCTGTTCCTGGCGGATGCCGCCGGGGCACGCGTCGGCATCGGCCTGGACCGGCTGGCCTACATCGTGCGCAAGCGGATCGAGCACGAGGTGCTCGACGCCGACGGCGACTCGGCGGTGTACTTCCCGTCGCTGTCGTCCCGCACCCTCGTCTACAAGGGCATGCTGACCACGCCGCAGCTCGGTGAGTTCTTCGTCGATCTGTCCGACGAACGGGTCACCTCGGCGTTGGCGCTCGTGCACAGCCGGTTCTCGACGAACACCTTCCCGTCGTGGCCGCTGGCGCACCCGTACCGCTACCTGGCACACAACGGCGAGATCAACACCGTGCAGGGCAACCAGAACTGGATGCGAGCCCGCGAGGCGCTGCTGGCGTCGCCGTTGCTCGACAACGACCTGCACAAGGACCTCGATCGCATCTTCCCGATCTGCACGCCGGGCGCCTCGGACACGGCCCGACTCGACGAGGTGCTCGAACTGTTGCACCTCGGTGGGTACTCGCTGCCGCACGCGATGCTGATGATGATCCCCGAGGCATGGGAGAACCACCAGCACATGAGCCCGGCGGTGCGGGACTTCTACCGGTTCCACGCCTGTCTCATGGAGCCGTGGGACGGTCCGGCGTCGGTGACGTTCACCGACGGCACCGTGGTGGGCGCCGTCCTCGACCGCAACGGACTTCGTCCGTCCCGTTACTGGGTGTGCGACGACGGTCTCGTCGTCATGGCCTCCGAGGTGGGCACGCTCGACATCGATCCGGCTCGGGTGGTGCAGCGCGGCCGACTGCGTCCGGGGCGAATGTTCCTGATCGACACGTCACAGGGTCGGATCATCGACGACGTCGAGATCAAGGAGCAGCTCGCGGCATCCAACCCCTACGGCGCCTGGCTCGAGGAGTACGTGGTGCGCCTCGAGGATCTGCCGCAGGTGCAGCACATCCGTGAACCCAGCACCGACGTGGTGCGTGAGCAGCAGACGTTCGGGTACACGCACGAGGAGCTCAAGCTGCTCGTGCAGCCCATGGCGATGAACGGCGCCGAGGCCATCGGCTCGATGGGCACCGACACGCCGATCGCCGTGCTGTCGGATCGGTCGCGGCTGCTCTACGACTACTTCCAGCAGCTCTTCGCGCAGGTCACGAATCCGCCGCTCGACGGCATCCGCGAGGAGCTCGTCACCTCGCTGCTCACGTTCGCGGGACCGGAGAGCAATCTGTTGGACCCGGGTCCGGGTTCGTGCCACCTGCTCGAGCTCCCGCACCCGGTGCTCGACAACGAGACGCTCGACCGGATCCTGCACGTCGAGGAGGCCGATCCTCACTTCCGGGCACAGACCGTGCGCTGCCTGTTCCCGGCGTTCTCGGGCGGTGACGGCCTGCGGCGTGCGCTCGAGCGCATCCGACGCGAGGTCTCCGAGGCCATCGCGGATGGCGCCAACATGATCGTCCTGTCGGACTGGGGTTCCACCGAGGAACTGGCACCGGTGCCGATGCTGCTCGCCACCGCGGCGGTCCACCACCACCTGATCCGTGAGAAGACCCGGACGCAGGTGGGTCTGATCGTCGAGACCGGCGACGCACGCGAGGTGCACCACTTCTGTCTCTTGCTCGGGTTCGGCGCGTCGGCCATCAACCCGTACCTGGCGTTCGACTCGATCGAACAGCTGCAGGTGGCGGGCACCCTCGGGGACCTGTCCTACGAGGACGCCGTGCGCAACTACATCAAGGCCGCCGGCAAGGGCGTGCTCAAGGTGATGTCGAAGATGGGCATCTCCACCGTCGCCTCGTACACGGGCGCGCAGATCTTCGAGGCGATCGGACTGGGCGACGAGGTCGTCGACGAGTACTTCACCGGTACCGTCAGTCGGCTCGGCGGCGTCGGCCTCGACGAGCTCGCCGAGGAGGTGCGCCGCCGGCACGTACGGGCGTATCCGATGCGGGCCGAGGAGCATGCGCACCGCGACCTCGACTACGGCGGCGACTACCAGTGGCGTCGTGAGGGCGAGTACCACCTCTTCAATCCGAAGACCGTGTTCAAGCTGCAGCACGCGACCCGGACCGGGCAGTTCGACGTGTTCCGTGAGTACAGCTCCCTCGTCGACGACCAGTCGGCCCGTCTGGCGACGCTGCGCGGACTGTTCCGCTTCAAGGACGGCGAGCGGCCGCCGGTGCCGCTCGACGAGGTCGAACCCGCCTCCGAGATCGTGAAGCGCTTCTCGACCGGCGCGATGAGCTACGGCTCGATCTCGGCCGAGGCGCACGAGAACCTGGCGATCGCCATGAACCGGCTGGGCGGCAAGTCCAACACGGGCGAGGGCGGCGAGGACCCGGACCGTTTCACGCCCGACGAGAACGGCGACCTGCGCCGGTCGGCCATCAAGCAGGTGGCCTCGGGCCGGTTCGGCGTCACCGCCGAGTACCTGACCAATGCCGACGACATCCAGATCAAGATGGCGCAGGGTGCGAAGCCCGGTGAGGGCGGTCAGCTGCCGGGTCACAAGGTGTACCCGAGGATCGCGAAGACTCGGCACTCGACGCCGGGGGTGGGACTCATCTCGCCGCCGCCGCACCACGACATCTACTCGATCGAGGATCTGGCGCAGCTG
>CAJBIS010000017.1 GCA_903953195.1 uncultured Actinomycetes bacterium | reverse complement strand
CGGCATGCCGGTGCCACTCGTCGATCGTCTCCCGGTCGTGGTGCTCAGCCACGACCACCTCCCGGGTCGTGCAGGGCGGAGTACACGGCCTCGGCCACCGCCTCGGGCAACCACGACACGGCACGGAGTTCCTCGAGCGACGCCTGCTGCACGGCGCGCACGCCGCCGAACTGCTTCACGAGTTTCACCTTGCGTTGCGGGCCCAGCCCCGGGATCCCGTCGAGCACCGACTTCGTCATCCGCTGGTCGCGCAGCGTGCGGTGGTAGCTGATGGCGAACCGGTGCGACTCGTCGCGCACCCGCTGCAACAGGAACAGCGCCTCGGAGCCGCGCCGCACGATCACCGGTTCGGAGCGTCCGGGGAGGAACACCTCCTCGAACTGTTTCGCCAACGACGCCACCGGGATGTCGCGATCGAGCCCGAGCTGTTCGAGCACGCGCACTGCCACCGACAACTGCCCCTTGCCTCCGTCGACGAGCAGCAGCTGTGGCGGGTACGCGAACTTGCCACGCTCGGCCGCCGGCAGGTCGCGCTGTTCGAGGTAGTTGGAGAAGCGCCGGGTGAGTACCTCCTCCATGGCGGCGAAGTCATCGTTGCCGTCGACGCCGCGCAGCCGGAAGCGCCGGTACTCCGACGGCCGCGGCAGCCCGTCCTCCATCACCACCATGGAACCGACGTAGTCCTGTCCCTGCAGGTGGCTCATGTCGTAGCACTCGATGCGCAGCGGAGCCTCGGGCAGGCCGAGCGCCTCCTGGAGTTCGTTGAGCGCGCGGGCCCGACTGTTGTGGTCGCTCCCCCGTTTCAGTCGGTGCCGTTGGAGTGCCTCGCTGGCGTTGCGTTCCACCGTCGCGGCGAGCTCACGTTTCGGTCCGCGCTGCGGGACCCGGATCGTGACGCGACTGCCCCGCCGCTCCGACAGGAACTCCTCGTAGAGCGCCACGTCGTCCGGCAGCTCGGGAACCAGGACCGTCTTGGGGTCGCCGACGACGGGCGCATCGCCGTAGAGCTGTTCGAGCACGGTCGCGACCGTCTCGGCGGACGACAGATCCATCACCTTGTCGAGCAGGAACCCGTCGCGCCCGACGACCCGGCCCTTGCGGACGTGGAACACCTGCGCCGAGGCGATGAGCGGGTCCTCGGTGATGCCGACCACGTCGACGTCCTCGTTGCGTTCGCCGACCATCTGCTGGCGCTCGATCGACTGCTGCACCGCGGCGAGGCGGTCGCGCAGGCGGGCAGCGGCCTCGAAGTCGAGCGCCTCCGCGGCGGCCGCCATCTCGGACTCCAACTGGTTCACGACCGGTGCGGTGTCGCCGTCGAGGAACTCGGTGAAGGAACGCACGAGCGACGCGTAGTGCTCGGCGTCGACCTCGCCGACGCACGGGCCGCAGCACTTCTCGATGTGGAACAACAGGCACGGCCGGCCCTGTCGTTCATGCCGACGCAACTTGGCGTCGGAGCAGGTACGCAGCGGGAACGTGCGCAGGAGCTCGTCGAGGGTCTGGCGGATCGCGGCGGCGTGCGCGAACGGTCCGAAGTAGCGCGTGCCCTTTCGGCGGCGGCCGCGCATCACCATCGGTCGCGGCCACTCGTCGCTCACGGTGAGCGCCAGGTACGGGTAGCTCTTGTCGTCGACCAGTCGGACGTTGAACCGCGGCCGGTGCTGCTTGATGAGGGAGTACTCGAGCATGAGTGCCTCGACCTCGTTGCGCACCTGGATCCACTCGACCGACTCCGCCGTCGCCACCATCTGTGCGGTGCGCGTCGGCAACTGCTCGGGCCGCTGGAAGTAGTTGGCCAGACGCTGGCGCAGCGACCGGGCCTTGCCCACGTAGATGATGCGACCGTCCGCGTCGAAGAACTGGTAGCT
>CAJBIS010000016.1 GCA_903953195.1 uncultured Actinomycetes bacterium | reverse complement strand
GAGCAGCTGTCTTGTAAACAGCAGGTCGTCGGTTCGAGTCCGACCTCGGGCTCGAACCGCATCGGAGATCCCGGCTCTGCCCAGACGAACAGCCGGTAGCGTCCGCGTCGATGGCTCGGCGCGACGACCGTGATGGCGACGTCACCCGGCGTCGCGCGCTCCAGGTCGGGTTCGGGGCGGCAGCCAGCCTCACGCTGGCCGCGTGCTCCGACGACGAGACCTCGACCCGGACTCGTCGTTCCTCCACCACGACGGCGGCGGTCGGGCCGAGCGCTGTCGTTCCGCCTCCCACCGGGATGGTGCGCACCTCGTGGTCGACCGACCCGTGGACGCTCGGTAGCTACTCGTTCCTGGGAGTCGGGGCCGCACCACAACTTCGGGCCACGCTCGCCGAACCGCTCAGCGGCGGCGCGCTGCACCTTGCGGGCGAGCACGTGGCCGCCACGAGTCCTGCCACGGTCCACGGCGCGGCGGAGTCGGGCAACGCTGCGGCCGACAGGATCCTCGACGATGTCGACGGCTCGGAGCGGATCGTCGTGGTCGGCGCGGGCATGGCGGGCGCGACCGTGGCGCGGCGGCTCGCGGATGCGGGTCACGAGGTGATCGTCGTCGAGGGACGCGATCGGGTCGGTGGGCGCCTCGACACGGTGCGTCCCGTCGGCTGGGAGATCCCCGTCGAGCGGGGTGCCAGTTGGGTGCACGACGTTCGTGCCAGTTCCCTGGCCCAGGACCTGGCCGACCTCGGAGTTCGGGCCGTGCCGTTCGACTACTCGGAGTCCGTCCTCGGGCCCGACGGCAGGGCGGTTCCGCCGGAGACGGCGTCCGCCGGACCGGAACGAGCACTCGCCACAGCCCTCGACTGGGCGAAGGATCAGGACACCGACCACTCGCTCGCCGACGCGCTGCTTCGATCAGGAGCCACGGCTGACCCCGCCGAGCTCGACCGGTTCCTCCGGACCGAGATCATCACCGAGTACGGCGCCGACCCCGATGAGCTCTCTGCTCAGGAAGGACTCGAGGAGGGCACCGAAGGTGACGACCTGCTCGTGGTCGGCGGGTACTCGACGCTCGTGCAGGACCTGCTGGACGGCATCCCGACCAACCTCGGTTGGCCGGTGGCTGCGGTCTCCCACGGACCCGACGGCGTCACGGTGACGGCGACGGACGGCCGCACGGTTGCCGGCGACCGGGCCGTCGTGACGGTGCCGCTCGGCGTCCTCCAGGCCGGCGTGGTCCGTTTCGAGCCTCCACTCCCCGCCGACCACCGCGACGCGGTC
Organism: uncultured Actinomycetes bacterium; assembly: GCA_903953195.1. Lineage (GTDB taxonomy): Bacteria > Actinomycetota > Acidimicrobiia > Acidimicrobiales > Microtrichaceae > SXMI01. The sequence goes on along the minus strand of CAJBIS010000016.1, from coordinate 3,174 downwards.
GACCGACTGTCGATGGGAGTGCTCGACAAGGTCTGGCTCCGGTGGGATGAGCGTTGGTGGGGGGACCACGGCGAGCAGTGGACCCGGACCGCGCCGCCCGACGAGCCGTACGTCGAGTGGTTCGACCTCGCCGGCACGACCGGACAGCCGGTGCTGCTCGGCCTCGTGGGCGGCTCCATGGCCCGGACGTGGGCCGCCCGCTCCGACACCGAGGTGATGTCGGCAGCGATCGAGTCCCTCCAGCAGTTCAGGGACGCCGGATGGTGAACGTCGGAACACGGACGGCGTCGAACCTCAGGATGCCGGCGGTCCGGATCTGACAATCCGTCAGATCGCAGTACCCTCGCCGTTCATGCGGGCATCGAGATCAACCGTCGCCGTCGTGATCCTGGCGCTCGCCGTCGTGGCGAGCGCGTGTGCCAGCATCCCGCCGCCTGTTCCGCTTCCGCCGGCGCCGGGCAAGGGGCCCGAGGTTCCGACCGAGGCGTTCGACGTCCGAGGCGGGATCGAACAGATCTACGTCACCGGCGCGGTGCCCGGTGGCACCGTCCGCCTGTCCTCCGACGGCGTGACCGTGGCCGAGGGCGTCGCAGACCGGTTCGGCAGCAAAGTGTTCCGACAGCTGCAACAGGGCAGGACCTACTCGGTTGCCGATGTCGCAGGCGACCGATCACGCACGGTGCGCGTCCTGACCGTCGACGACCATCCGTCCGACGAGTTCTATCGGTCGACCTCACTGCAGGGCGGTCTGAACTACCTCCCGACTCGTGACGGCACACTGCTCGCGGTGACCGTGCGGCCCCCCGTCGGCCAGTCGCTGTCCGACGGTCCGTTCCCGACGGTCATCGAGTACTCGGGGTACGCCGTCGCGTCGCCGCAGGACCCGCTCGCCGACCGCCTGGCTCGCCTGTTCGATCCGGCGTACCCGCGCGACCCGTTGGTCCCGGGGGGCGAGTCATCGGTCGGCAGTCTGCTGGTTCGGCTCGCCGGGTACGCCACCGTGTCGGTGCAGTTGCGGGGCACCGGATGCTCGGGCGGTGAGGCCGACCTGTTCGACCTGCCGAGCCGCTACGACGGCTACGACGTCGTCGAGACCGTGGCCCGTCAGCCGTGGGTCCTCAACGGCCGACCCGGGATGGTGGGCATCTCGTTCTCGGGGTTCTCCCAGATCGCCACCGCGAGCACGCAGCCGCCGTCGCTGGCGGCGATCGTGCCGATGTCGTTCCTCGGCCGGTTCTACGACGTCGGCTGGCCCGGCGGAGTGTTCAACGTGGGCTTCGCCGACTCATGGCTGGCCGACCGGCAACGTTCGGCGCTGCCGGCACCCGACCCCCAGGCTCAGGCCTACGCGAACGCGCTCGTTGAGACCGACCCGTTCTGCCGGGCCAACCAGCGTCTGCGCCTGCAGACCCGGAACGGCACCGACATCTTCCGGAACACACCACAGATCGGGCCCGACTACGACGCTCGTGACTTCGCCGAGATGCTCGACCGCGTCGACGTGCCGACGTTCGCGCTCCTGCAGGACCAGGACGAGCAGACCAGTTCGTACGCCATGCTCGACGTGGCCCGGCTGACGTCGCGCAACCCCCGAGCGTGGGTGACGCTCACGCCGGGCCGTCACGTCGACGCGGTCAGCCCGGACACCGTGGTCGACGTCTTCCAGTTCCTCGACCTGTACGTCGCCCGTCGCACGCCCGAGATCAAGTTCCTCGTGCCACTGGTGTCGGAATTCATCTGGGGCGGCCCGACCTCGTTCCGGCTGCCCTCCCTGATCGGCCTGCCGCGCTGGGAGGCGCAGCGTCGTTGGGAGCAGCGCCCGCAGTTCACCTATCGCGTCGAACGTCCGACCGCCGACGGCACCCGCTGGGGCTTCACGTCGTCGTCGTACCCCGCTGCGGGAGCCCGCACGACGACCTGGTACCTGACGCCGGGAGGCGGTCTCTCGCCGACGACGCCGCCGACCGGGTCGGCGAGCTACGTCTCGGACCCGGCACAGCGGCCAGAGAACCAGAGCGATCCCAGCTGGTCCACCGTCCCGGACGGCTTCGGTGCCGGGTTCGTCTCCCCGACATTCGATCAGGACACGGTGGTCTCGGGGCCGGTCGGTGCCGACGTCTGGGTCAGCTCCACTGCGTCGACCACCGACCTCCAGGTCACGGTGAGCGAGGTGCGGCCTGATGGACAGGAACAGTTGGTGAGCACGGGTGTGCAACGTGCGACCTACCGCACCGTGCGCAATACCGATCCGCTCCGCCCCGACATCGACTTCTCGACGGCCACGCCACTCGAGCCGGGAGCCAACCGGGTACGGGTGCAGGTGCTGCCGTTCACGCATGCATTCCGGGCGGGCAGCCGACTCCGAGTGGTCGTCGGTCCGGTCGGTGGTGACCGGCAGGCCTGGCGGTTCATCACCCCCGACTCGGCGCAGCGGCCGACGAACACGGTGCTGCTCGGCGGACCGACCCCGTCGTCGGTGTCCTTCGCCGTGGTGCCGGGAGTCCAACCACCCGCTGGCCTACCTGCGTGCCCCGGCATCGCCCAGCCGTGCCGGCCGTTCGTGCCGCTGGCGAACGGCGGCTGACACAGCGATCGCACCCATGAGCACACCCGATCGGTTCGGCATCTTCACCACCGACCAACTCGACGAGTGCGTCGAGTTCTTCACCACCCACGGGTTCGTGGTGCTGCGCGGCCTCTACACCGAGGCCGAGCTCGCCACGATCGAGGCCGAGTGCGTGGCCGCCCAGGAGCAGCTGACTGCGGGTGAACTCTCCGAGCGCCACGGCACGGCGATCCTGATCGACGACCAGGCGGCGACTCCGCAGCTCCCGAACTACGTCACCTACGTCACCGACCTGTCCCCCGCCGTCACGGCCGCGCTCCACCACCCGGTCGTGCTCGAACTCATGGATCGCTGGCTGCCTGCGGACCACTGGCTGCTCGACCAGCAACGCTTCGGCGTCGTCTACCAGGACGCCCGGCCGGGACCGGACTCGGGCTACACCCGCATCGGGTGGCACAGCGACTGGCAGAGCGGACCGCACCTCGACGTGTGGCCGGCCGTCGCCTTCACCCTCCACGTCGACGGCACCAGCCCGGCCAACGGGTTCCTGCGCGTCGTCCCCGGCAGTCACCGGTGGAGCACACCGGCCCCGTTCGTCAACGCGAACG
>CAJBIS010000015.1 GCA_903953195.1 uncultured Actinomycetes bacterium | reverse complement strand
TTCGGCCTGGGGGTGCCACCGCCCCCGGGGCCGCTGCGCCACGTCTTGGCGGCGCCGAACGCACCGCCGAGCTACCGCTACGCACCATGTACTCAAAGAGACTCACCGACGAGGTCGGCAGGGTGCATGCCCGGGCTACTGCGCCAGCAGTGCTCGACCTCGTGACCTCAGGACGACTCGACCCCGCCGCGGTGATCGACGCCGTCATCCCGTTCGACGACGCCCCAGAGGCGATGCGTGACCCCCGGATGAAGATCGTGTTCGTCCCGTGAAGGTGTGAGGCCCAGCGACCACGTCGCCGGCCCGGCGGGACGGCTCAGCAGATGGGTCGACGCGACGAGCTCGACAACTACCTGACAGGCCGGGGCGGAAGCGCTGCCTCGAGCTGGGCGCGGGTGACGCCGAGCAGCTTGGCCGCCGCGTCGAGGTCGCTGTTGGGGCCACCCGCGAGTGCGTCCTCGAGCTCGTGCACCTGCACTCCGAGCTTCGCTGCCGTGTCGGACAAGTCCGGTGCGGCGCCAGCCTCGGTGCCCGGCTGCCCGTTGCCCTGGCCACCGCCGGGCGGCTGACCTCCGGCACCCTCCGTGGTCACGAAGGCGCCGGTGAGGCACGGCAGCACAGCGTTCCTGGCCGCAGTGTTGGCGTGGTAGTGGTAGCCCAGCCCCGCCGTGGAATGGCCGTTGCACGAGTCGAGCTTCGCGGTGGTCAGCGCGTCGCCCTCGAGCGGGAGGTGGATCGGGTAGCCGTCGAGCGCATACCCGAACATCGCCGAGTCGTCGACGGAGGGGTCCTCCTCCAACTGCCCGCAGCCCATCGCCCCGTGCAGGTGGTACCCGGCGCGGGCGTTGTAGTGGCCGCCGCAGTCGTCGAACGACGCGATGGTGTGCGCCGCCATGATCGCGTCGACCGGGGCCGCCTCTGCGATCACGACGCCGTCGAGGGTGACCCCGAAGTTGCCCGGGTGGGCCGACGAGGGGCTCGACGCCGCGAACGGCTGGAGCGGGATCTGCACCGTGGACGTGATCGGCTTCCCGTCCGGCAGCCATTCCAGCCTGCCTTCGACGCAGTAGTTCTGGTACGTGGGATCGACGTCAGGACGGGCGGCACCCTCGAACGCGGCCTGGGTGTCGGTGACGTTCACCTTTCCGTTGCTGTCGTAGAGCTTCCAGCCGGTGTCGTTGTAGAACGTGGCGAGGTTGGCGACGAACGGCCCGTCGAGGTCGTAGAGGCCGTTCCCGTCGAACCAGATGCCGGCCTTGTCGGCGGGGGTCGTGATCGTGTCAGGGCAGAACGGTCCGACCTTGTAGGAGCTGGGGTACCCGGTGAAGGTGGCCTCCGCGCACTTGGTCGTCGTGCCGTTGTTGAGCGTGCAGTCCACCGTCGTCACGTCGCCGACGATCGCATCGTCGGCAAAGTGGTCGGTCTCGAACGTGTGCTGGGTCGTGCCCGCCACGGCCGCCTCGGTCGTGGCGGTAGTGGTGGCCGACTTCGAGCCGCTGCAGCTCGCAGCGACCACAGCGAAGCCGACGACCAAGTACTGGAGTTTCATGCTGCCGCTCTCTTCAGGAGGTGAACGGCAGGAGTGTGACCAGCCAACGTATGAGGCAGGCAAGAGTTTGGAGAGTTTGTGGCGGACACGTCCTGGCCCGCGGCGTTGCTCAGGCTCCGGACGACGAGCACATCACGTGCGCCGTCAGGCGGAACCGTGCGGCGGGCGAACGGACCCCCTGAACTGCTGGCAATTCCCTTCGGCGTGGAGCCCGAGAGGAGAATCGAACTCCTGACCTGCTCATGACGAGTGAGCCCGTTGGAACGGCTGGATCCCCTGCAGGACAGGGGTTCTGAGGGGCGGCGGAGGGCCCGAGCGCACGATTCGACCACAGTTGCCGAGCACGAACCGCAGGCACTCGGAACTCGCCTTCCCTGGCGTCTGAATGCGCCGACGGCCGGGGTCCATCACCATGAACAGTGGTCGGCGGCACGGGGATGAGCACGACCGGGCCCGACCGACGCCAGCCCGTTCAGATCATTTCTCCACGCTGCTGGATCCGCCCGAGCGCAGTCGGGCGAGCGGAATGGCGAGCGCAACCGCGATCGGCACGTTGAACAGCGCGTGGGTCGGGTGCCCAAGCACCACCGACATGGTGGTGTCGAGGACGAACCACAGCAAGAGTGACCGAATGAGCACTGGCACCGCCCACGGGGACCCGTCCCGGAGTGGGCCGCGGACCACGCTGATCATCATCGAGGTCCACCCGGCCAGCACCGCCCCCAGCACCATGTAGGGAAGGTTCAGGTACTCGCGAACAGCTGATGTGTCGGCAGGCCCCGACGGGCCGAACCCGAACGCTGCGAAGAGTCGTCCGGCGAGCGGGCCACCGACCACCAACAGCAACGAGTAGCCGAACAGCACCCAGAGGACGACCAGCAGCCAACGGGTCCAGAACTGCCGTGACGTCACTCGTCCAGCGCCCCGAGGACTCGCGGTAGGTCCCGCTCAACGATTCCCCACAACAGGTCTCGGTCGATCCGATGGTACGCGTGGGCAAGGAGGACACGCACCGCCGCGAGTTCGTTCCATTCGACATCTGGGAACTGCGCCTTCGTTTCATCAGAGACTCGGGTGGCGGCTTCGCCGGCGATCTCGATGGCGCGCTCAAGCGCAAGCCACAGCACATCATCGGCTTCGACAGACGCTCGACCTCGAGCCGCCACGTCAGCAGCCGCAACGCACATGCGCCGGATGTCGTCAAGACGCTTCTCGTCGGAGCGGCTCACAACCAGATTGCCTCGCTGCGGATGTCGTCGTCGACGGGCAGTAGGCCGCCGAGCGACACCACGTCCACGTGCAGACCGAGTAGCGCGCAGAGCTCCTCCTGGAGCCGGACCAGGTCGAACAGTGAGCTCCCTGGTGCGAACTCAACGAGGAAGTCGACATCGCTGTCGGGATGTTCGTCCCCACGCGCCACGGACCCGAAGATGGCGACCCTCAGACCGCCATGCCGTGTGACAGCATCCACGATGCGTTGGCGGTGGCGCTCAACCCGCTCGCGCAGGGGACGGAGTGCGACATCAGACACAGGCTCAGGGTACGGCGACAACGCAGCGCTGTCACCGGGGTTTGGAGCCCGAGAGGAGAATCGAACTCCTGACCTGCTCATTACGAGTGAGCTGCTCTGCCGTCTGAGCTACCCGGGCGGGTGCACGAAGTGCGCCACGAACTCTACCGGTTCCGGCGGCGGCGGCCCACCTCGGTTCGGTGCTCAGCGCCCGCCGAGCGCCGGAAGCCGCAGCAACAGCGCCTGCAGTTGCAGCTGCTCCCGCGGGTTGAAGACCAGCGCGTCGCACAGTTCCTGCACCAGCGAGGCGGCCTGCGTGAAGTCGTCGACGGATCCGCCGGCGTCGACGGCGTCGCGATACCGGTCAGTGATCGCGGCGAGGCCGGCACGCAGCTCGTCGGTGCGCACCCGACGCTCCTCACGCTTGTGCCGTTCGAGCATCCGTTTGCGCTCGGCCGGTCGCTGCTCTGCGAGCGCCTCCTCGGCGGCGACGAG
>CAJBIS010000014.1 GCA_903953195.1 uncultured Actinomycetes bacterium | reverse complement strand
CCGACAGCGGCTCGTTGAACACCATCCAGTTGGTGACGCGGTCGCCATAGCGTTCGGCCACCGCCTCGGCGAACGCCGCGAAGTCCTCGACGATGCCGCGCCGGGCCCAGCCGCCCTCACGCTGCAGTTCGAGCGGAAGGTCCCAGTGGTGCACCGTCAACCACGGCTCCAGGCCACGTTCCAGACAGCCGTCGATGAGCCGGTCGTAGAAGTCGCCTCCCGCCGAGTTCCACGGGCCGCGACCATCGCCGAACACCCGGGGCCAGCTCACCGAGAACCGGTTGGCGTTCACGCCGAGTGCGGCGATCAGGTCCAGGTCCGCATCGAGACGATGGAACGTGTCGATCGCGTCGTCGCCCACCCGGCCGCCGCGGATGCGGCCTCGGCGACCGGCCTCGTCCCACACCGACGGCCGCTTGCCGTCGACGTCCCACGCGCCCTCGATCTGGTAGGCGGCCGACGCCACACCCCACGTGAACTCGGCCCCGAAGTCACTGCGATCCAACGTCACGACATCCCCCGCTGCCACCGGGCCGTTCGCTCGTCCCGCGTCGGCGCAGCGTAGGACTGTGGTCGGCACGCCACCAAGAGCGCGCAGGCCACTCCTCGGGCTTCCCCACGACCTGTCCCGTGGGTACCCTGCGGACAGCGTGTGATTCACGCGGGCGAAGGAGCAGGCGATGTTGCGAACCACTCAGCAGGGCGCTCGGCGCGCCACCCATCTCGCGGTGGCCGCACTCGCCGCCGCCGTGATGATCGGCCTGAGCGCGTGCGCTCCCCCGCCGACGGGTGGGTCCGGGTCCACCACGACGACGTCGACGACGAGCACCACCACCACGATCCCGACGATCTCGATCCCGGCCACCACGCTCGCTGCGCCGTCGTTCAGTGCCTCATTGCCGTCGGTGAACGTCAGCTACCTCGGTTGCGGCGGCACCTACAACCCGCCGGGGATCACCATCAACGGTCCGTCCGTCAACATCCCGGCGCAGTCGCTGACCGTCACCAGTGGCGTCCTGCCCCTGCCCAATGTGCAGGCGACGCTCGCCGCCGCCAGCATCAACGTGAGCAGCTTCCGCCTGTCGTGCTTCGGCATCAGCGCGTCGACCGGTGTCGTGTTCGAGTACGGCGCAGCGACCGCCAGCCCGGTCACCACGGTCGACGTGGTCAACGGCTCGGTCAACGTCGGGTCCACCACGCTGACCCTGTCGGGCCGGCTGCGCTTCCCGGGCCTGGGCAACCTCTCGGTGAACGTCCCGTCGTTCAGCGTGACCGTGCCCGGATTCAGCGCACCGATCTCACTTCCTGCGGGCTGACGACACGGCTCCGGGGCGCTCCGGCGCCGGGATCCCGGATTCGGGGCCCGGTCAGCACGCACCCCGGTACCGTGGGTTCACCACCTCGGAGGTCGGCATGGAACTACGCACGGTGAACGTCCACGGCCACGAGATCGCGTACCGCGCCGCCGGCGACCACGGCCCGGTGGTGTTGTTGATCCACGGCATGGCCGGAAGCTGCGACACCTGGAAGCAGGCGATGCCGGATCTCGCGGAGCACACGCAGTGCATCGCGCCCGACCTGATCGGCCACGGCCGATCGGCCAAGCCCCGTGGCGACTACTCGCTCGGCGCCCAGGCCACCCTGTTGCGCGACCTGCTCGTCGCGCTCGGCCACGAGCGGGCGACGATCGTCGGTCAGTCGCTCGGCGGCGGCATCGCCATGCAGTTCGCCTACCAGTATCCGGAACGCTGCGAGCGTCTGGTGCTCGTCTCGGCCGGTGGGCTGGGCGAGGAGGTCAACCTGATCCTGCGGGCGCTGACCGCCCCGGGCACCGAGTACGTCCTGCCGGTCGCGTTCCAGCCGATCATCCGTTCCGGCGTCGAGACGGTCACGGGATGGTGCGCCCGACTCGGCCTCCGGCCGGCGCCGTCGACGGTCGAGATGTGGCGGGCGTACACCTCACTCATCGACTCGTCGACCCGCACCGCGTTCCTGCACACCCTGCGGAGCGTCGTCGACCTACGGGGCCAGCGCGTGAGCGCCGCCGACCGGCTCTACCTGGCGGCGCGGGTCCCGACGCTGATCATCTGGGGCGACGAGGATCCGATCATCCCGGTGTCGCACGCCGACACCGCACACGAAGCACTCCCGGGCAGTCAGCTCGTGATCATGCCGGGCGTCGGCCACTTCCCCCACTGCGAACAGCCCCGCGAGTTCAGTCGACTGGTCACCGACTTCATCGACGACACCGAACCGGCGACCCTCACGTCCGAGGAACTGGCCGGGCTGCTCGTCGCCGCACGAGACGCCTGCTGACCACGACTGCTCGCCGGGCGATCGCCGACCGGGCGATCAGCCCTCGGTGGCCTCGATGGTCGCAAGGAACCCGTCTCCCGTCTGACCGGGCTTGCACTGGAGCGTGTAGGCCCCGACTCCGAGTTCCACCTGCAGCGAGCGGGTGGTCCCGGTCGTCACGTTCTCGACCTCGCTCACGATCGAGCCGTCGGCCTTGAGGACGTAGAGCTCGTTCACCTGGTCGGACTGGTTGGTGAACTCGAAGTTGACCGGCCCCGACTTCACCGTGGTCGCTGCGGCCTGGCACGCGTCAT
>CAJBIS010000013.1 GCA_903953195.1 uncultured Actinomycetes bacterium | reverse complement strand
TGGGACTGACCGCCGCCAGTCCGTCGGCGACCACGGTGTCGCGCAGGTCACGCCATCGCGCCGTGGCGCCGGGTTCGGCACGTTCCATCCGGACGACGTCCGGGGACAGGTGCAACAACATCGAGGTCTCGGTGCGCCCGGCGTGCGAGTCACCACCCGGCACGCTCGGATGCCAGACCAGCACGGCACGTCCCTCCGACGCGAGGAGGGCTGCAGCCCGACCGGTGGCCTCGACGTTGCCGCCGTGGCCGTTGACCAGCACCACGCCGCGGAACGGTGCCGGTGCCGGCGAGCCGACCGGCGGGAGCGCCGACCGGACGAGTTCGACGAGCAGCGCCTCGAGCGCGACCGTGCCGATCGACAGCGTGCCCGGGAACGACTGGTGCTCCCCCGACGCGCCGACGGACACCGGGGGCGCGACCACCACGTCGTCGGCGGACCCGGCGAGGAGTTCGGCGAACGCCACGGCGATCCGGGTGTCGGTGTCGAGCGGGAGGTGTGGACCGTGCTGTTCACAGCTGCCGAGTGGCACTGCCAGGAGCGAACCGGCCGCCACCTCGGGCCAGCGGAGCGACCCCAACCGGCGACCGCCGATCACTCCGACGACTCCTGCGCCGACGACTCGAGGTACCCCCACGCACGCAACTGATCGAGGATCAGCTCGGCGGCGTCATCGGCCGACAACTCGACGGTGCGTGGCGGTGTGCGCTCGACGAGCGCACCGGTCAGCTCGACGACCCGCTGCAGCGCCGCGTCGCCGGCCGGCGCGGGCTGCACCCTGGCGGGCGGACTCCACGGTCGGGTCACCGGCGACGCGTGCCCGTGCAGTCCGGGCACCGGCACCACGTCGATCGGCGCATCCCGGGCCGCCAGCGTGGCGCCGAGGGAGGCCCGGCGCAGCTCCGCCACCGAGCCCTCGACCGAGATGACGCACGGTGCATCGACGACGAGCTGCTCACGTCGACCACCATCGAGTCGGCGGACCAGCCGCAGGCTGCCGGGCCCCTCGGTGTGCACCTCGACGGCGCCGAGCGCCTGCGCGGCCCCGAGCCCGTGCGCGAGGTACGCCGGAACCGAGCCCGACCCCCGGTCGGCGCTGTAGTCGCCGCAGCAGACCACGGACGCATCCAGCGACCGGAGCGTGTCGCTCAGCACATTCGCCACATCGGACGACTCGAGCTCGACGCCCGCCTCGAGGCCCAGCTCGACCCGGACGACGCGGTCCACACCCACGGCACGGAACTCCCGCAGCGCCGCGTCGGCCGACTCCGGCGCGGCCGAGACCACGGCCACCGGCGCCGACCACGTCTCACCCAGCCGCAGCGCCGTCTCGACCGCGGCCAGATCGGCGGCCGACCAGCCCGAGGTCCCACCATCGGTGACGTGCCCGGTGAGCCGGTCGACCTGCGGTCGGAGGTCGACGTACTTCACGCACGCGGCGACGAGCACGGCGGCGACTCAGCTCCGATGGAAGACGACACCGTGGCCGCCCTCGGGGTACGTCCAGGTGATCGCGCCCTCGCGGTTGCAGACCAGGTAGCAGGTGCCGCACTCGAAGCATTGTTCGTAGTTGAACAGGATGCCGCCGGCGGCGGTGGGGACGAACAGGTTCGCAGGACACGCCGTGATGCAGCCCCGTGTCGAACAGTCACGGCACTTGGTGTCGTCGACGGTGATGTGGGCCCGGTCCTCGTCGACGCGGAACTCGACCGCCCCCATGCGGGTCTCGAAGCTGATCTCGGGGTACGACGGCGAACTCATCAGGTGACCAGCTTCCCTCATCCGAAGGTGCGCAGCGCGCGCAGCCCCTGCTTGAGCGCCTCACGGGTGCTCACTCCCTCGCGCTTCATGCGGCGTCGGACGATCCTGCGCAGGCCCGGCTTGGGTTCCGGGTTGGTGACGGTGAAGAGGTCCTCGAGCACCCCGCAGGCCAGCTTCGGCAACTGCTGCTGGGCGAGCGGCGACATCACGAGGTGCGGCGCGGCGCGCAGTCGGTGGTGGTCCGCGAGCACGAAGGTCGACTCCAGACGACGCCGGTAGTCGGCGAGGCCCGCCGACGAGGTGTCACCCCGCCCGATGGCCCGGGCCGCGGCCCGACCCGCCTCGGCACCCGATCCGATGGCGAAGTTCACGCCCTCCAGCCAGATGCCTGCAGCGAGACACATCGCCGCGGCGTCGCCCGCCACCAGGATCCCGTCGCCGACGAGCTCCGGCATCATCTCGTAGCCCGCCTCCGGGATCACGTGCGCCGAGTACTCGAGCACCTCGCCACCCTCGACGAGCGGCGCGATCGCCGGGTGCGTCTTCATCCGCCGCAGCAGCTCCTCGGGCCGGGTGTCACCGGCGGCGAGCTGCGGGAGCGACAGGACGAGCCCCACGGCGAGCGACTCGCCGTTCGTGTAGACGAACCCGCCGCCGGGAACGTCGCCCGTGCAGCCGATGATCTCGATGTCGACCCCGTGGTCGCCGCGCACGCCGAAGCGTTCGTCGATCACCTCGCGGGGCAGGCCGATCGTCTCCTTCACACCGACGGTGAAGTTCGACGGGTCGGTGTGCGGGTACATGCCCGCCTCCTTCGCGAGGAAGGAGTTCACGCCGTCGCAGGCGATGACGACCGACGCCCGCAGATCACCGTCCGGCCGGTCGGTCCGGACGCCGACCACCCGGCCACCCTCACGGAGCAGCCCGGTGGCGGTGGTCGAGCACACGAGTACGGCGCCGGCGTCGGTGGCCTTGGCCGCGAGCCAGGCGTCGAAGTCGGGGCGGTAGGCGGTGGCCCCGTTGTAGGGCGCCGCACCCCAGGCCTCGTTGCGGAAGTCGACGGTGACCGCCTGGTCGCCCGTCATGATCATCGTGCTGCGGCGGGTCACCCATCGCTGCACCGGCGCCTCCTCCCACCACGCCGGGATCAGCGTGTCGAGGATGCGGCCGTAGACCACGCCGCCGTACATGTTCTTCGAACCGGGGAACGGGCCGCGTTCGAGGAGACACACCGACCGTCCGGCCCGTGCCAGCTCGAGCGCCGCGGCGGCGCCCGCCGGGCCCGCGCCGACGACGATGGCGTCGAAGTCCGTCACCGAGCTCACGTCGATGCCCCGCTCGATGCCCCGCTCGATGCCCCGGGCGGCGTCTCCGCCGGGGTCAGCCGGCGGTGCAGCGCGTCGACCGTGGCGTTGGCGTCGGCCACGATCGCGAGATCGGCCATCGACATCATCGGGCAGTGCGGCTCGGTGTTCACGCTGATGATGTGGTCGGGATCACCCAGTCC
>CAJBIS010000012.1 GCA_903953195.1 uncultured Actinomycetes bacterium | reverse complement strand
GAGGCTCGACCAGATCCCAGGTCGCACCGCGGCGCGCGCAGTCGTCGGCGAGGAGCCGCAGCAGCCGGTCGTAGAGCGGCGAACCGAGGTCGGCGCAGAGCACGGCCTGCTGGACGAACCGACCGGACCAGTGATCCGGTCCGCCGTCGCCCGGCGACTCCGGCGGCGTCACATCACACGAGGTCACGGGGGCCGAGGTCACGTCGCCCGAGGTCACGCGGGCAGCGTCGACAAGCGGAGATTCGGATCGGCGCCGCAGTCGAGCGACGTCGGCCCATCCAGACGGAGGCGGTACCAGCCCGCCGACGCGATCATCGCCGCGTTGTCGGTGCACATGGCACGGCTCGGGAGGAACGCATGCATCCCGTCCTCGGTGCATGCGGTGAGGAACTGCTCACGGAGCAATGAGTTGGCGGCGACCCCGCCGCCGAGCGCCAGTGCCGTCGCTCCGTGCTGCTGCGCGGCACGGCGGGCCTTGGCGACCAGCACATCGACGACGGCGGCCTGGAAGCTGGCGGCGACGTCCTCGGTGCTGACCGACGGGTTGTTGCGCACGTGGTTGACCACCGACGTCTTGAGTCCGCTGAACGAGAAGTCGAGTCCGTCGTCCATCATCGACCGCGGGAACCGGATGGCCTCCGGGTCACCCGACATCGCCACGGAGTCGATCGCCGGCCCGCCCGGGTACCCGAGGCCGAGGAAGCGGGCCACCTTGTCGAACGCCTCGCCGGCGGCGTCGTCGAGGGTCTGGCCGAGCAGCCGGTACCGACCGTGGTCCTCCATCAGCACGAGCATCGTGTGGCCACCCGAGACCAACAACACGACCAGCGGGAACTTCAGTTCCGGTTCCTCGAGGAACCCGGCGTACAGGTGCGCCTCGAGGTGATTGACCGAGATGAACGGCACGTCCCACGCCAGCGCCAGCGCCTTCGCCGCGGACACGCCGACCAGCAGCGCGCCGATCAGCCCGGGGCCGGTCGTCGCCGCCACGGCGTCGACGTCCTCGCCATCGAGTCCGGCCTCGAACAGGGCGCGGGCCGTGACCGGGATGATGAGCTCGTTGTGGGCCCGGCTGGCGATCTCCGGCACGACGCCGCCGTAGCGGGCGTGCAGGTCGACCTGCGAACTCACCACCGACGACAGCACGTCACCGCCACCGCGCACACACGCCGCCGCCGTCTCGTCGCACGACGTCTCGATCCCGAGCACGACGGAGCCGGCATTCGTCCAACGGTCGTCACCGGGAGCGTCAACCACCGAGACTCACCTCCTCCACGAGCGGCACCGGCAGTGCCGCCTCGATCGCCGCCATCCGTCCGATCGACTCGGGCGAGTCGAGGTCGTGCGCCCACATGATCAGCGCGTCCTCACGGATGTCCTGGTAGTAGTTCCGACGGATCCCGCCCGGCGCGAACCCGAACCGGCGGTACAGGTCCTGCGCCGCCCGGTTGGTGATCCGCACCTCGAGCGTGACCGCATCGACGCCGCGCTCGATGGCCTCACGGAGCTGCACCAGCAGCAGACGGGTGGCGATCGCGCCGCGGCGATGGTCGGGGTGCACCGAGATCGTCGTGATGTGGCCCTCATCGGGGTTGATCATCAGACCGCAGAAGCCGAGGACCAGGTGATCCCGCACGGCGACCAGGTAGTTGCGGCTCGTCACCATGCGCAGCTCGTCCCGGAACAGGCGGGTGGACCACGGCCGGTGGCTCGTGCGCTCCTCGATGTCGACGACGGCGGGCAGATGGCGCGGCCGCATGTGCGTGATGAGGATCCCGTCGCCGTCGGGCGACACGAGCGACCCATCTCTGTCGGGCGACACGGGAACCCCGTCCTGATCGGTCATCGGCCGTCCCGGGTGGACCAGTTGATCTCGGCATCGGGTCGCCGCAGGTAGACGGGTTCGATCGCGTCGGGTCGTTCGAACTCCTCGCGGAGCGCCCGGGCGTGGGCGAGTTCCACCCGCGCGGCGGCCGACGGGTGACTGTTGCCGGTGTCGACGAGTTCGACCTTCGCGAGTCCTTCGAACGACTCGGCATGGCGTTGCGCGCCGTCGCCGACGAGCAACACCTCCTCACCGGAGGCGAGCAGTTCGCTGGCGAGGTCGTCGGGTGAGCCGATCTGCAGGTCGGTGATGCGCTGCACACCACCCGGCACCTGCCGGTAGCAGGCGTAGTAGAGCTCGCCACGGCGGGCGTCGATGGCGGTGACGATGAGCCGGTTGCTGAACCGCACCGGGAACGCGAGCAGGTCGAGACTCGAGACGCCGATCATCGGCACCTTCAGTGAGAAGGCCAGCGCCTTCGCGGTGGCGACCCCCACACGCAGCCCGGTGAAGAGCCCGGGCCCGACGTCGACCGCGACGAGGCCGATCTCGGCGAGCTCCACCCGGGCCTGTTCGCAGGCGAACTGGATCGACGGGACCAGCTGCTCGGCGTGGCGTTTGCCCTTGGCCGAGTGCACCGACGAGAGCACGCCCTCGTGGCCACCGACGGCGCAGCCGACCTGCATGGTCGCGGTCTCGATGCCGAGGATCAGCACGTCGGGTCCGATCCCGGCTCGTCGACCGCCCACGCCGCCAGCGCCGTGCGCACGGCGCGCACCCGCGCCGACCATCGGGCACCGACCGGTACGAGCCCGACGCTCCGGACGTTGAGTGCCTCATCGGACGCCGCGTCCGCATCGGGGTCGAGGTCGAGGTGGACCTCGAGGAAGTCGGGCGGCAGCACCGGGACGATCATGTCGCCCCACTCGATGATGGTGACGCCACCCTCGTCGAGCAGTTCGTTGAGTCCCAGGTCGAGCGCCTCGTTGAGCTGGCCCAGCCGGTAGACGTCCAGGTGATGGAGATCGAGCCGACCTGTGTACGACTGCACGATCGCGAACGTCGGGCTGGTGATCTGCTCGTCGACGCCGAGTCCCCGTCCGAATCCCTGACAGAACGCCGTCTTGCCGGCGCCCAGATCGCCGACGAGCACGAGCAGGTCGCCGGGCCGCGCCAGCTCGGCGAGCGCCGCGGCCAGATCGCGTGTCTGGTCCACCGAGGTCGTGCGGGCCCGCACCGTCGACGCGCTCACGCCGCCGCTCCGTCGAGCACGGCACCCACCAGACGGATGTCCTCACGGAACGACGCCATGGCCACGGCCCCGCCGCGCAGCACCGCCGCCGGGTGCAACGTCGGCACGAGGGTCGCGTCACCGAACGGGTACGAGCGACCGCGGAGACGGGTGATGCCGTCTCGCGTCTCGAGCAGCAGCCGGGCGGCGAAGTTGCCGACGGTCAGCACCACACGCGGTGCGACGAGCCGCACCTGGTCGGCGAGGTACGGACGGCACGCCGCCACCTCGACGGGACGCGGGTCACGGTTCTCGGGCGGTCGACACTTCACGACGTTGGCGATGAAGCAGTCGTCACGGGCCAGCCCGAGTTCCTCGGCCACCACCCGTTCGAGCAGCTGCCCGGAGCGACCCACGAACGGCACGCCGGTGCGGTCCTCCTCGGCACCCGGCGCCTCGCCGACGATCATCACCGCGGCATCCGACGGCCCGGACCCGAACACCACCTGCGTGCGCGTCGTCGAGAGTTCACAACGGGTGCATCCGAGCACCTCGGATCGCAGTTCCTCGAAGGCTCCGGGCACCGGTGCATCGTACCCACCGCGCTCGGCGTGCCCTCAGCCGGGATACGTCCGACGGACCCGGGCGCCGAATCCGACCAGCACCTCGTACGGAATGGTGCCGACCCGCTGCGCCCACTCGACGGGGGTGATCTCGTCGTCACCCTGCGGTCCGAGCAGCACCACCTCGTCGCCGACGACGACCCCCTCGTCCCCGGTGATGTCGACCATGAGCTGATCCATCGTGACCACCCCGCGCATCGGTCGGCGGATCCCGCCGATGAGCACCTCACCGCCGGTGAGCCCCAGGTTGCGGGGCACCCCGTCCGCGTAGCCCACGGGAACGACCGCCAGCGTGGCCGCCTCGTCGAGTCGGTGGTGCCAGCCGTAACTCACACCCTCACCGGCGGCGACCTCGTTGACGAACGACACCCGGGACCGCAGCCGGAGTGACGACCGGAGCGCCACGGGCGATGCCACGTCAGCAGCGGGTGCGACGCCGTACGCCGCGATGCCGACGCGCACCAGGTCGTACCGCGCGTGCGGCAGGTGCAGCGCCGCTGCGGAGTTCGCCGCATGGCGGAGCCCCGGGTCGACGCCGGCCGCGGCGAGCGCCTCGAGGACCTCGGTGAACCGGCCCAACTGGAGGTCGTTCTCGGGTCGCTCCGGCACGTCGGCGACGGCGAGGTGGGTGAACGTGCCACCGAGGACCAGTCCGGCGTCGAGCAGGCGGCGCGCCAGTTCCACGGCGTCGTCGGGCCGTGCACCGACGCGGTGCATCCCCGTGTCGACCTTCAGGTGCACCGCCCAACCCGGCCGCAGCCCGGCAGCGGTGTCGATGCCCTCGACGGAGTACAGCGTCGGCGTGAGTTCCGCGTCCGCAGCGACCGCGAGCTCGGCGGCCGTCGGCTCGGACAGCAACAGGATCGGCGCGGTGATGCCGGCGGCGCGGAGCTCGGCGCCCTCGGCGGCCAGCGCCACCGCCAGCCACGTGTCCCCCGTCTCCTGCGCCACGGCCGCCACCTCCGCGGCGCCGTGGCCGTAACCGTCGGCCTTCACCACGACGCACACCCGTGCGGGGGCGACGAGGTCGCGGATCGCGGCCAGGTTGTGCCGGATGGCGTCGAGATCGACGTCGATCAGCGAGGGACGGGCCACGCCAGCAGGCTACGCGCGCCCGGGTGTGGCGCCGTCGATCAGCTCCGACCACACGGACGGCAACAGCGCCACCAGGTCCGAGGCCACGAGCCCACGCCCGGGACCATGATCGGCAGCCAGCCCGTGCAGCTGCGCCGCTGCGCCGGCGGCCCGGAGCGGGGTCGCCCCGCACGCCAGGAAGGCGGCGACGATCCCGGTGAGGACGTCGCCCGTTCCCGCCGTCGCCAGACGGGAATCGCCGGCGCGCACCAGCAGCACCGTGCCATCGGGACCGGCGACCACCGTGGTCGGCCCCTTGAGCAGCACCACGGCGCCGGTACGCGCCGCCAGCGCGGTGGTCGCCGCGATGCGGTCGTCACCGGGAGCGGTGCCGGTGAGTCGTTCGAACTCACCGTCGTGTGGAGTGAGGACCGTCGGCGCGCGTCGGGCACCGACCACGTCGGCGACCTCGGTGCCGAGGAGCCAGAGCGCGTCACCGTCGACGACGACCGGGGCCTCGAGTGAGCGCAGCAACGCTCGGACCTCGTGGCCTGCGGCGTCGGAGCGCCCGAGCCCGGGGCCGAGCGCGACCGCACCGAACCGCGACTCGTCGGCCGTCACGGATGCCGCCCAGTCGGCCGCGTCGAGCGGGAACGAGACGACCTCGAGCGGCAGGTCCGCGGGCTCGGCGCCGACCTCGGCGCCGGGCACGGACCACCGCACGTAGCCGGCGCCGGCCCGGAACGCCGCGGCCGCGCTCATGGTCGGCGCGCCGGTCATCCCCGGTGATCCGCCGACCACCCAGACCGCGTGGCGCCACTTGTGGTCGTCGCTCGCTCGGGGCGGCACCCACGCGACCACGTCGCTGTCCTCGACCAGGAACGTCGATGCCGAGTCCACGTCGAGGCCGATGTCGGCGACCACCACCTCGCCGGCATGCGCCGGACCGGCACCGAACAGCAGGCCCGGCTTCAGCGCGGCGACCGTCACCGTGCTGAGCGCGTGCGCCACGGCGCCACCGGCGACGCCGGTGTGCCCGGAGAGTCCCGACGGGATGTCGACGGCGAGCACCGGTGCAAGGCCGGGATCGGGGAACTCGTAGGTGCCGTGGAACCCGGTGCCGAACGCCGCGTCGATCACCAGGTCGCACTCGGGCAGCACCGCCGGAGCGTCGGCGGCATCGATCACGGCCACCCGCGCGCCGCGAGCCCGGAGCACGTCGGCGGCGACCCGGCCGTCGTTCCCGTTGTGACCGGGGCCCGCCACCACGACCACCCGGCGCCCGTAGGTCCCCCCGAGCAGCTCGACGGCTCGTGACGCCACTGCGAACGCGGCCCGGGCGATCAACTCGTCGACCGACTCGGGCGCGGCGGCGTCGATCGCCGCCATCTGCTCGGGGGTCACGACCGGGATCACACCGTCAGGCTACGGCCGCGCCGACGGCCTCCGCTCGAGTCATCCGGCACCCGCGCCGGCCGCGATTTCGTAACGCAGCGTTCACAGGCTCCGCTGGCGCCGCAGGTGGGTCGGTGGCCTACGTTCGGACACCGTGGACGCCGGGCACGCACTCCTCGAACTCCTGCTGATCCTCGGCGCGGCGCGACTCGCCGGCGAACTCTGCGATCGCATCCGCGTGCCCGCGGTCGTCGGTGAGATCGTCGCCGGCCTCATCATCGGACCGTCACTGCTCGGGTGGGTCGAGCTGAACGAGACGATCGCCCTGCTCGCGGAGTTCGGCGTGATCCTGCTGCTCCTGCAGGTGGGCATGGAGATGAACCTGTCCGAGATGCGCACGGTCGGTGGTCCGTCGTTCAGCGTTGCGATCGCCGGTGTCGTCCTGCCGTTCGCCGCCGGGTTCGGTGTGGGTGTGGCATTCGGTCAGGAACCGGTGGTCGCCGCGTTCCTGGGTGCCGCACTCGCGGCGACGTCGGTGGGGATCACGGCACGAGCGTTCGCGGACCTCGGCATGCTCGCCACCACGGAGTCCCGCATCGTGCTGGGCGCCGCCGTCGTGGACGACGTCCTGGGTCTGGTGATCCTCACCGTGATGGTCCGTGTGGTGGAGCAGGGTTCGGTCGACCTGCTCGGCGCCGCCGGCGTGCTCGGCGTCGCCGTCCTGTTCCTCGTGGTGGCCACCTTCGTCGCCCAGCGGCTCGCGCCACCGCTGTTCACCTGGATCCGCCGCCGAGCCGTGAATCCGAGCACCCTGTTGATCGCGGCGATCGTGGTCACGCTGGCGTTCGCCGAGCTGGCGGTGCTGGCGAAACTGGCGGCGATCATCGGTGCGTTCGTCGCCGGCCTGGCGCTCGGACAGACCCGTCAGGCCGAGCGCATCGAGCGCGACCTGACACCGCTGTCGGCCTTCTTCGTGCCGATCTTCTTCGTCTCGGTGGGGCTCGAGGTGAACGTCGCCGACCTCGTCGACCCCAGCGTGCTCGGACTCGCGGGAGCGCTCCTCGCCGTGGCGATCGTCGGCAAGGTCGCCGCCGGTTGGGCCGCCGGCCGCGGTCCGGTGGACCGCTTCCTCATCGGAATCGGCATGATGCCGCGCGGCGAGGTGGGCCTCATCTTCGCCACCATCGGACTCTCGTCCGGCGCGCTCACGAAGGACCTCTACGCAGCGATCCTCGTGGTCGTGCTCGTCACCACGCTGATCGCACCCTGGGCCATCCGCGCCCGCCTCGCCGTTGCGCCCATCGCCGATCGCCCGCAGGCCACGACGGAGATGCCGAGCGGCGGGTGGCTCCGACTCGCCGACGACACGGTGGAACTCCGAGCACGACCCGCGGGTCCGCTGGCACTCGGCGTCGCGCTCGAAGCGGCTCGACTCTCGGCGGCGCACCGACCATCCGACGAGCTCGTCGACTGGCTGCGAGACGCCGCAGCGGACCGGCTCGCCTGGGACGACCCGGCGATCGAGGCCTTCTGCGAGTTGATCCGCACCGGATCCCGACGCTCGTGGCGGCTCCTCGACGCCACGGGGGTCCTCGGCTCCGCGCTGCCCGACCTCGAGGACGAACTGTCGCGCCGACGGCGGGACGCCAGTGTGCTGGACCCCTCGCACCTGCTGCGCTTCCCTGTCGTCGAGTCGTTCGCCGAACTGGTGGAACGCGGCGAGGATGCCGCAGCCGCGCTCGAGGCGAACCTCACCAACCACCCACAGGTGCTCCCACTCGCGGCCCTCGCCGTCGACCTCGCCGGCGACGACGAACCCGCCGAGGTCGCGGCCCGGGAACTCGGTGTCGATCTCGGGCTCCCCGACGCGGTCACCGACGAACTCGCAGCCGCCGCCGCGGACGCCGACCTCCTGCGGGGGGCCGCCAGCCAGCTCGTCGGCCACGACCCCGAACGCGACCTGGAGCTCATCGAACGCCTGTCGACCATCGACCGGCTGCGCCGCAGCTACGTGCTCGGACTCACACTCGGCGAACTCGACCAGACCCACCGCGAAGCACTCGACGAGATCTACGCCCGCCTCGTGGACCGACTCGGCGCCACCCGCTGACACGACCGGGGTCCGCACCGACGACCGGCTCAGCCCTCGGCCACCACCATGGCGTGGGCCAGCTCGTCGGTGTGCGTGAGCGACAGGTGCCACGTCGAGATGCCCCGTGCGGCGGCGCGCTCGGCGGCACGGCCCGAGAGTGACACCGTCGGCGCCGACGCACCGCCGCCGCGCACCTCGATCTCGGTGAACGCGACATCGGCCATGCCACACTGCATCGCCTTCATCACCGCCTCCTTGGCCGCGAATCGTGCGGCCAGGCCGGGCACCCGGTCGCGGCGCGGTGCGACGACCTCGAGTTCGTCATCGGTGAACAGGCGGTCGACGACGCCGGGCGTGCGCTCGAGCACCCCCCGGAATCGGGCCACGTCCACGAGATCCGTGCCGATGCCCCGCACGGTCGACCGGTTGGCCATGTGGTCGATGTCCGCAGCGATCGGGATCAGGTGCGCCAGCGGTCGGCCAGCGACAGGATCGACTCGGTGAGCAGGTCCGCCAGCGGCTGCTGTGCGAGCAGGTCGTCGCGGAACACGTCCTCGGTCTCGGTGACCGCGTCCTTGAGGGCCTGATAGCGACGGCGGTAGCCCTGCAGGACCGCCCGGGTCGTGGACGCGGGCAGCGTGTCGGCCAGCTGCACGTGGAGCAGCATCAGCCCGGTGGTGATCCCGTCCTTGGTCTCCGGGATGATCACGACGAGACGCCCGTCGCTCCGGCCGCGGGCCACCAGCAGTTCCTGCTCGCGGGCCACGAGTGCCTTGGTGCCCCGCAGCCTCGGATCGCGGTCGACCCGGGAGGGCAGGCCCGCCGACACGCCGGTCCGATCGAGCACGACGAGCGTCGCCCGATCCGGGTCGGCACCACCCTCGACGGCGTAGCGGGTGGCTCCGAGCACCTCGACGACCGCCGGGTCGAGCTCGCCGAGCGACCGCAGCGTCGAGTACGTGAGGCGGTCACGAGGCGAGCCGGCCGCGAGCGTCGCCGAGACGAGCGGCACCTCGAGCAACGACTCGTCGCTCCGACTGATCCCGACGGTGACCGTCTTGGCCTGGTGCTTGATGGCGTCGACGGGTCGGGTCAGTTCCTCGATGGCGGCGGTGAGCCCCGCGGACAGGTCGTCGAGCACGACGCCGGGCGTCCCGACCTTGCCGTACTCGAGCTGGTAGCCGTCGAGCGGGCTGATCCCCGTCGCGTAGCGGAACAGTCCGGCGAGCCGGACGGCGGTGCCGGCCTCGAGGTGGCCGTTCAGCGCCCCGGACCGGAGTGCGTCGAAGTACGCGGATGCCGGCGGCACGATCTGCTCCTGCACGTCGTCGAGCAACTCGTTGACGCTGCGGGACGCATCCGGCTCGGCGAGCGCGGCGACCGTCTCGTCGATGACGGACCGGGCCTCACGCAGCGGGCGAGCCTGGGCGTCGATCGCCAACGCCGCCTCGTACCCGAAGAGGTGGCCGACCATGGTCGCCGGGACGAAGCCGAGGCGCGGGTGTGTCTCGGGCACGGTGAGCACCGCGAGCGCCGAGGTGAAGGCGCGGTCGGACTCCGAGGCGACGACGATCGGTGCGGCCTTGTGCGCCCGGAAGATCGCCACCTCCTTGGCCACGTCGTCCGCGGTCGAGCCGACCAGTCCGGCGGCGCACACGAAGATCAGCGGTTCCGACGACAGGTCGATGTGCTTCTTGTCCTCGGTGGCATCACAGGCGATCGACTTGTAACAGAGCTCCGACAACTTGATGCGCAGCTCGCGGGCGGCGATCTGGTTGACGCCGTTGCCGACGATCGCCCAGTAGCGGCGCGACGGTGCGAGGGACTGCGCCGCAGCGGCGATCGAGTCGCGGGTGGCGAGCGTGCGCTCGAGGACCGACGGGATCTCACTCAACGACTGCAGCAGCGCCTGCTCCCCCGGCTCGGCGCACGTGCGGGCCCCGTCGACGTGCTCGGCGAGCGCGTACCCGAGCAGCAGGCCCGCGGCGACCTGCGAGTAGAACGCCTTGGTCGACGCGACGCTCATCTCCACGTCGCGCCCGTCCGAGGTGTAGAGCACGCCGTCGGACTTGTCGGTGAGATCACTGTTGCGCCGGTTCACGATGGCGATCACCGAGGCGCCGCGGCCGCGGATCAGGTCGACCGTGCGGTTGGTGTCGGTCGTCGTCCCCGACTGGCTGATGGCCACCGCGAGCGTGTCCGACATGTCGCTGCGCATCCGGAAGCCCGACAGCTCCGTGGCGGGCAACGCCTCGACCCGGACCGGGGTCTCGGACAGCAGCTCCGACAGGTGGTGCGCCAGGCTCTGACCCGCCACTGCGGCGGTGCCCTGACCGATGACCACGATCCGCTGGATGCGCCCGGACCGGAGGCCCGAGACGACGTCCGCGGGAACCGTGTCGCTGCCGAGCACGACGCCGAACGTGCCGTCATCGGCCTCGATGAGCTTGCCGCGCAACGTCTTGCGGAACGACGCCGGAGAATCGCTGATCTCCTTCAGGAGGTAGTGCGGCGCGGCGCCCCGGTCGATGTCGCGGGTGGTGATCTGCGCCACCGCGAGGTCGGCGTCGGCCACCGGCAGCTCGGTGCCGTCGTAGGACCAGCGCCCGATGCCCTCGACGGTGCCCGCTCCGTCGACACGCAGCTCGACGATCTGGCCCCGGCTGCCCGTCGGATTGTCGGGGTCGGACGGCGTCTCACCGTCCATCCGCAGGAACTCGGCGGTCTCCTCGACCACGCCGTAGGGCTCGGACGCCACGATGAAGGCGTCCTCGGCCAGCCCGACGTAGAGCGCCTGCCCACTCCCCCGGAGCGCCAACAGGACGCGGTCCGGCTCCGAGACGGAGGTCGCACCGATCGCCACCGAGCCCTCGAGTCGGGCGACGGTGTCGCGGAACGCCGTGCGGACGTCGCGGCCGTCGAGCAGGCCACGGCTGGTGAGCGTCGGGATCACCTTGGCGTCGGTGGTGATCTCGGGCGCGAGCTGCAGACCGTCCGACGCCACCAGGTCGGCATGGTTGTCGACGTCGCCGTTCAGGACCGCCGTGACGAGCGGCGCGCCGATCGACTCGAGCTCGTCGGAGCTCTGCGGGTGCGCGTTCGGCTCCGAGATGATGCCGATCGACGCCCACCGGGTGTGACCCAGAACGACGCCCTCGACACCGGGCGACTCCAGCGCGAGCTGCAGGAGCTGGTCGTCACGGATGGCGGCGCGCAGCGATGCGGTGTTGTCGCCCAGCTCACCGATCTCGGCCGCAGCCTTGTGGACCACGACGAGCACGTCACCGTCGGCACGCACGGCACCACCGGTGAAGCTCGGATCGCGTCGTTCCTCGATCAGCCGTGCCACGACCGGCGACGACAGGTCGAGACCGTGACCCCAGAGCTGCACCTCGAGTCCCGCCGAGTCACGGCCACGGACCTCGAGGCGGTCGAGCGCGGACAGCGCCTGATGCAGGCTGAACAACACGCCGACTCCGGCCGGAGATGGCACGTCCTCGGTGAGGACTCCGATGCCGGCGGCGGCACGCAGCCGGTCGCGGGCGATGGCCCACAACCCGTCCTTGCACGCGATCAGCGCGGCGTTGGTGGCCTCGAGGTCACCCGGCTCGACCGGATGGTGCGGGTCGTCGAGATCGGCCTCGATCACTGCGGCGGACTCGGTGAGGGCCGCGACCCGGGCGGCGATCCGCTCGGTGCCGGCCGGGTCGTCGAGCAGGGTGAGCACGCCCGGCACACCACGCAGGTCGGTGTCGACCGCGGCGATCAGCTCGGCGGCGGCATGCAGTCGTTGCGCCCGATCGGTCCGCTCCGCGACGAGCAGCGGCGCGACCGCGTCGAGGCGTTCGATCAGCGCTGCGGCAGCGATGGGTTCGCGAGTCGGCTGGCGCCGAACGACGGCGATGATTCCGCACATGGATGGACGTCCTCCCGGATCGACCCTCCGAGTGTACGGGTGGTCGACCGATACGCGACAGGGGTGGGCCGGTCGGACGGCCGAGCAGATCTTCCCGAGTCAGCCGAGTCGACGGACGGCCTCGGCGAGCCGATCGGCAACCGTCTGCGCCTCGTCCGCGGTCGGCGCCTCGACCATCACCCGCACGACGGGCTCGGTGCCCGACGGTCGCAGCAGCACTCGACCCCGCTCCCCGAGCAGGTCGGCGGCCTCGGCGATCTCGGCGGCCACACGGTCGACGACGTCCGGCATCGGCGAGGTGAGTCGCACGTTCTCGAGCACCTGCGGCAGACGAGCCATCGACGCCGCCGTGAGCGACTCGAGCGTCTGACCGGACCGACGAACCAGATCGAGCAGCATGACCGCCGTCAGCAGTCCGTCGCCCGTCGTCGCCAGATCACCGAAGATCACGTGACCCGACTGCTCGCCGCCGAGCGAGAACCCGCCGTCCGCCATGGCCTCGAGCACGTACCGGTCACCGACCGCCGTCTCGACCACGTCGATGCCCGCGTCGCGCATGGCGTGTCGGAATCCCAGGTTCGACATCACGGTCACGACCACGGTGTCGGCGTGCAGACGGCCCCGGTCGCGCAGGTCGACGGCGCACAGCGCCAGGATCTGGTCGCCATCGACGAGCTCACCGTCGGCGCTCACCGCGAGCACGCGATCGGCGTCGCCGTCGAAGGCGATGCCCGCGTCGGCGCCCGCTGCGACGACCGCTGACTGCAGCTGCTCGGGATGAGTCGAACCGCACGACTCATTGATGTTCGTTCCGTCCGGATCGTCGGCGAGCACGTCGACCGTCGCGCCGAGTCCGCGCAGCACCCGCGGCGCGACCTCGTGGTTCGACCCGTTCGCCGTGTCGACCACCAGGTGCAGACCACGCAGCTCACGGCCATCGAGCGCGGCGACCACCGCGTCGGCGTACCGATCCAGCGCGCCGCCATCGGCCCGGACGACGCCGACGTCACCACCGGTCGGCCCCGGGGCATGCGGCGACTCGAGCGCGGCGGCGATCGCGGACTCCACCGCCGTCTGTTCGACGTCGGCGAGCTTGCGGCCGCCCGGAGCGAACAGCTTGATCCCGTTGTCGGCGAACGGGTTGTGCGACGCCGAGATCATCACGCCCACTGCGTCGGCATCCTTCGATGCCAGCGCGACCGCCGGCGTCGGCACCACACCGAGCTGCACGGCGTCCGCACCTTCCGAACACACACCCGCGGCGACCGCGGCGGCGAGCATCGCACCGGATCGACGGGTGTCGCAGCCGATCAGCACCGGACGTCGGGGCGCGAGGCCCACGGCGGCGCGGCCGATGGCCAGGGCGATCTCCGGGGTCAGGTCCCGGTTGGCGACACCACGAACGCCGTCGGTGCCGAACCGCACCGCTGGACGTGACACGACGG
>CAJBIS010000011.1 GCA_903953195.1 uncultured Actinomycetes bacterium | reverse complement strand
GATCTTCTCCTCCCACGTGGTGCCCTCCCGGCACGGGGCGCACTTGCCGCACGACTCACGGGCGAAGAACCGCACGACGCGCAGGCAGGCCTTCACGGCGTCGGTGGTCTCGTCCATGACGACGATGGCGCCGGAACCGAGCATCGAGCCCTCGCCGCCGATGACGCGACCCTCGAGCGGGAGGTCGACCTGCTCCGGGAAGAACCAGGGGGCCGACGCGCCGCCGGGGATGAACATCTTGAGGTGGTGGCCGTCGCGGATTCCGCCGCCGTACTGCTCTGACTCGAACAGCTCGCGGAACGTCGTGGTGCCCTGCGGGACCTCGAACACGCCCGGCGTGTTCACGTGGCCCGAGAGCGCGATGAGTCGGGTGCCGGGCGAGGCCTCGGTGCCGACCGACCGGTACTCGTCGACGCCGTGGGCGACGAGCCACGGCAGGTTGGCCAGGGTCTCGACGTTGTTGACGATCGTCGGAGCCATGTAGAGGCCCTTGGCCGCCGGGAAGAACGGGGGCTTGAGACGCGGCATGCCGCGGTTGCCCTCGAGCGACTCGATGAGCGCGGTCTCCTCGCCGACGATGTAGGCGCCCGCACCCCAGTGCAGGACGATGTCGACGCTGAAGTCGGTGCCGAGGATGTTCTTGCCGACCAGACCGGCGGCGTACGCCTCGTTGAGGGCGGCCGCGATGCGCTCCTGGGCATGGGCCATCTCGCCTCGGACGTACAGGAACACCTGCGCCACGCCGATCGCGTAGGCGGCGATGAGGCAGCCCTCGATCAGCTGGTGCGGGTCCCGCTCCATGAGGATGCGGTCCTTGTAGGTCCCGGGCTCGGACTCGTCACCGTTGACCACCAGGTACCGGGGCCACACGCCGGGCGGGCAGAAGCCCCACTTCACCCCCGCCGGGAAGCCGGCGCCCCCGCGGCCGAGCAGCGCGGCGTTCTTGACCTGGTCGGCCGCCTCGCTCGGCGACATCTCGAGCACCTTGGGCAGCGAGGCGTAACCCGGGTACGACCCGGTCGAGCGGTACCCGTCGATCGTGTGACCATCGATCGCGTCGAATCGCGACGAGACGATCAGCGGCGTCGGTCCGTCGGCGGCCGTGTTGCCCGACTCGGTGTCCGACTCGGTGGTCGGCGTGTCGCTCACGACGTCTCCTCGGCTGCGGCGGCGTGACGCGCGATCCACGCCGGCGTGGTCTGCTGCTCGGGCGGCGTCACGTTGGCCAGATCCTCGGGCGCGAGTTCCTGTCGGGTCAGGCCGAGCGTGCCATGGGACGGGATCTCGGCGGCCCGGCCGGTCCCGCTGCGCAGTTCGTCGATGAGCGCGTCGAGCTCGGCGACGTCGACCCGCTCGACGTAGCGGTAGTTGACCTGCAGCGCCGGCGCCTCGGTGCACGCAGCGATGCACTCGACGTCCTCGAGCGTGATGGTGCCGTCCGCGGTGGTGCCGCCGGCACGGACCCCGAGTCGCTCCTCGGCGTGCGCGAGCAGCTCCTTGCCGCCGACCAGTTGGCACGAGATGTTCGTGCAGATGTTCAGGCAGTAGGTCCCGACCGGGTGCAGCTTGAACATCTCGTAGAAGCTCGCCGTCCCCAGCACCTCGGCGGGCGTGCAGCCGACGAGCTCGGCGACGTGCGCCATCCCCTCATCGGTGAGGTACCCGTTCTGCTCCTGCGACAGGTGGCAGAGCGGGATCGTCGCCGACTTCGGGCGCGGGTAGCGGGCGACGATGCGCCGCGCGAGCAACTCGTTGTCGTGGGTGAACCGTGACACGTCAGGGCGCTCCTGTGCTCACCGGTCCACGTCGCCCATGATCGGATCGACCGACGACACGATGGCGACCGTGTCGGCGATCAGGGAATCCTTCATCAGGTGCGGGAGGGTCTGGAGGTTCACGAAACTTGGGGCTCGGATGTGCATGCGGACCGGATTGGGCGAACCGTCCGACACCAGGTAGCAGCCCAGCTCGCCCCGAGGGTTCTCCACCGCCACGTAGACCTCACCCTCGGGGACCTTGAACCCCTCGGTGAAGATCTTGAAGTGGTGGATCAACGCCTCCATGGACTCGTCGATCCGAGCCCGAGGCGGCGGGGTCACCTTCTTGTCCTGGAGGCGGTAGTCGCCGGTCGGCATCTTGTCCATGCACTGACGGATGATGCGAATCGACTCGCGGATCTCGGCGAGCCGGATGCTGTAGCGGTCGAAGCAGTCGCCGTAGCTGCCGACGATGACGTCGAACTCGACGTCGTCGTAGCGGAGGTACGGGAGATCGCGGCGCAGGTCCCAGGCGTACCCGGTGGAACGGAGGATCGGGCCGGTCGCACCCAGACTCAGGGCCTCCTCGGCGGTGATCACGCCGACGCCCTGGAGACGCTCACGCCAGATCGGCTGCCCGGTCATGAGGACGTCGAACTCCTCGAGGCGGCTCGGGAGCACGTCGAGGATGGTCTCGAGGTCCTCGGCCCATCCGTCGGGCAGGTCGGCGGCGACGCCGCCGGGACGGATGTAGTTGTGGTTCATCCGCAGCCCGGTGACCATCTCGAGGAAACGCAGCAGTTCCTCACGCTCTCGCCAGCCGTAGAGCATCATGCCGACGGCGCCGAGGTCCATGCCGTTGGTCGCCATGAAGAGCATGTGCGACGAGAGCCGGTTCACCTCGCACATCAGCATCCGGATCCACTGGGCGCGCTCCGGGACCTCGATCCCGAGCAGTTCCTCGGTGGCGAGCGAGAACACCAGCTCGTTGAAGAGCGGCGCGGCGTAGTCCATGCGGGTCACGTTCGTCGGACCCTGGAGGTACGTCAGCTGCTCACCGGTCTTCTCCATGCCGGTGTGCAGGTACCCGATCACCGGACGGGAGCGGGTGATCTCCTCACCGTCGAGCTCGAGCACGAGTCGCAGCACGCCGTGCGTCGACGGGTGCTGCGGACCCATGTTCATGATCATCCGCTCGCCGAGGCCCTCATCGGTCGGCGGCTGGTAGCCGGAGCGGGCCTCGGCCTCGGTGGCCGACATCCGCAGCACGGAGTCGTCGCCGGCGAGTCGGACGCGGGCGGCGTCGAGCTCCTCGAGATCCACGAGCGCGTCGGCGTCGGAG
>CAJBIS010000010.1 GCA_903953195.1 uncultured Actinomycetes bacterium | reverse complement strand
GGTCGAGCCGACGCCGCGGCGTACGCCGTGAAGCGCAGCGGTGGCGACGGCGTCGAGATCGTCGAGGCGCCGTGAGCGTCCGGTCGACCGTCGCGCCGTGACCGAGCTGCCGTCGAGCACACCCGTGCCGGGCGACGCGTCGCTCGAGGGTCGTCTGGTGGTCATCACCGGAGCGTCCCGAGGCATCGGCCGTGCGGTCGCACGCACCGCCGCGGCCTTCGGCGCGCACGTGGCGTTGTGCGACAAGGAGCCCGGACTCGACGAGGTGTGTGCGTCGCTGCCACACGGCACCGAGTCGTTCGCCGCCCAGCTCGACGTCCGGGACCGTGAGGCGGTCGCCGCGTTCGTTGCCGAGGTCGAGGCACGCTTCGGAGTCGTGCACGGGCTCGTCAACAACGCCGGCGGGACGTTCCGGTCCGAGTTCCTCGCCGCCAGCGCCAAGGGTGACGCCGCACTCATCGCCGAGAACTTCACCAGCGTCGTCGATGTGACCAGGGCCGTCGTGCCGGTGATGTCCTCGGGCGGCTCGATCGTCAACGTGACCTCGAGTGAGGCGTTCCAGGCGGCGCCGGGGTTCGCGGTGTACGCAGCCATGAAGTCCGCTCAGGAGAACCTGACTCGGACGCTCGCGCTCGAACTCGCCGATCGGAGCATCCGGGTCAACGCCGTCGCCCCGGACGGGATCCCCACCGAGGGCGATGACGAGCTGGCCGCGGCGACACAGCGCGAGGGCGTCTTCAGGCCACCGCCCGTCCCGCCGCTGGGCCGCTTCGCCGCCCCGTCGGCGTGCGCCTCGGTGATCGTGTTCCTGCTCGGTGACCTCGCCGGTTTCGTGACCGGTGCGTCGATCAACGTCGACGGCGGACTGCACGCCGCCGGCGGGTGGCACCGTTCCATCGCCGACTGAGGCCACCTCGACGGTTCCGGACTAGTCGGGGACCGCCGCGCCGGCGGTCATGCCGGCACGCACCCCTGAACGGGATCCGCTCGGCGGGCGCGAGAGACTCGACGCATGTGGCGCCTGACCCTCCGTTCGGTGCGGTTCCAGTGGCGCCGGTTCGCGTTGACGGCGAGCGCCGTCGTGATCGGCGTGTCGTTCGTCGTCGGGTCGTTCGTGCTCACCGACAGCCTCTCGGCATCGATCAACGCCTCACTCGAGTCGTCGGCCACCCGGAGCGATCTCGTCGTCCGGCCGATCGAAGCCGGCGGCGGGCGCGGTCCGCAAGGAGTGTTCGGTGGTCCACGCTCCGGGATCCCGCTCGACGTCGCGGCGAGGATCGCAGCACTCGAGGACGTCGAGGCGGCGTCGTCGGTCGTCTCGGGTCCGTCCCAGCTGTTGCGCGGCGACGGGACGACCGGAGCGTTCGACTTCGCGCTGCTGAGCAACTGGCCGGACCGGGCCGAGTCGTTCGGCATCCGCCTGCTCGAGGGTCGTGTTCCCTCCGCGGCAGGCGAGGTCGTGCTCGATCGTGCGACCGCGACGGACCGCCGGGTCGAGCCCGGTGCGGCGGTCCGGATCGCCACCACGCGCGGTGTGGCGGACATGACCGTCGTCGGGATAGCGGAACAGGGCGGCGGCGCGATGGTGGCAGCGGCGCCCGTGCTGGCCGTCACGCTGGATCAGGCGGTTGCGCTGGTCGGGGTGCCCGGATCGGTCGGGTTCGTGAACGTCACCGCCCGGCCCGGCACCGATCTGGTCCGGCTCCGCGAGCAGGTCGCCGCGGTGGTGGGTCCGTCGGCGTCGGTGCTGTCGTCGGCGGAACTCCTCGACGAGGCCCGCAGCCGGGTCGAGGAGCTGCTGACGACGTTCGTGGGACTGCTGCTCGGGTTCGCCGCTGTGACGCTGCTCGTGAGCTCCTTCCTGATCTGGAACACGTTCAGCGTGGTCGTCGCCCAGCGGTCACGTGAGCTGGCGCTGCTCCGCGCCGTCGGCGCCTCGCGAGCGCAGGTCCGGCGGGCGGTCGTGGGGGAGGGCGCGGTGGTGGGACTGGTGGCCTCGTTGGTCGGCATCGCCGGTGGCATGCTCCTCGCCGTCGGGCTCCGCCGGCTCGTCGGCGCGTTCGGTGTGGACCTGCCGTCCGCCGGTCTGGTGGTGGCGCCACGGACGGTCGCGGCGGCGTTCGCCGTCGGACTCGGTGTCACGATGATCTCGGTCTGGGGGCCCGCTCGTCGGGCCACGCGCGTGCCGCCCGTCGCCGCGGTCGCCGCGGTCGATGCGACACCGCCGCGACGAGGGCTGGGTGTGCCGGTGGTCGGAACCGTGCTCGTCGTCGTGGGGGTCGTCATCGCCAGTCGGGCCGGAACGCTCCCGACGTCGGACCCGACGGGCCGCGTTCGTACCGTGGCCATCGGGGCCCTGCTGATCTTCCTGGGGGTGGCGGCGTCGGCCCGGTTCCTCGCAGCACCGGTGGTGCGCGTCATCGGCACCCCGTGGCGGCGCCTCGGGGGCGTGGCCTCCAAGGTCGCGGTCGACAACGCGGTGCGCAATCCACGACGGACCGCGGCGACGGCATCCGCGCTGATGGTCGGGCTGGCGCTCGTGGTGACGACGCTCGTGGTCGGTGAGTCGGTGCGCACCGCGATCCGCGACGGCCTGGCCCGATCGGTGAGTGCCGACGTGGTCGCGGACTCGGGGTCGATCGCGCCCTTCGACGCCGCCGCGCTCCGTTCGATCGCCGCGGTCCCCGGCGTGGCCGATGCCGCACCGCTCGGCACGTCGCGCGTCGACACGGTCGGGGCGCGCGGTCGCCTGACGGTCTCGTCCGGTGACCTGCCGTCGCTGACATCCATGGTCGATCCCGAGCTGAGCGCCGGGCGCCTCCCCGAGGTGGTCGGTGAGGTGGCGGTCGCGTCGAAGTGGGCCGACGCCGCCGGGGTGTCGGTGGGCTCGATGTTCGAGCTCCGGTCGGCAGACGCGGCGGTGCCGGTGCGCGTCGTCGGGATCTACCGCCGCAATGAACTCCTCGACGACTCGCTGACGGTGCCGGCGACCTTGGCGGCCCTGCCCGGTGTCGACGTCGCCGACCGGCTGGTGTTCGTCCGCACGGCTCCGGGTGCCGACGCCGTCGCGGTGGCGTCGCAGGTGGGGGAGGCCGTGGCGGCGGTGCCGAACTCGTCGGCCCGCGTCACGGACGACTTCGTCGTGCAGCGAACGTCGTCGGTCGACGTGATCCTGGGCATCGTGAGCGTGCTGCTCCTGTTCTCGGTCGCGGTCGCGGCGCTGGGGATCGCGAACACGCTGGCGCTCTCGGTGGTCGAGCGCACCCGGGAACTCGGACTCCTCCGGGCGGTGGGGATGACCCGCCGCCGTGTGCGCCGGATGGTCCGCATCGAGGGTGTGATCATCGCGGCGTTCGGCGCAACGCTCGGCGTGGCCCTCGGCACGGCGTTCGGCGCGGCACTCGTCGCCGTGCTCCCGGCCGCCACCGCGGAGCTGCACCTGCCCTGGGCACGGCTGCTGGTCCTGCTGATCCTCGGTGCGCTCATCGGCATCGCCGCTGCGGCGTTGCCGGCTCGGCGAGCGGCCCGCCTGGATGTGCTCGCTGCCGTCACCACCGACTGACCGGTCGTCGCGCCGCCGATCGAGCGGGCCTCAGGTGCGTCCGGGGTTCGCGTGCAGGTGGTCGAACCGGCCGTCGGGCCGGAGCTCGCGGTAGGCGCGCACGACCGGGGCGAGTTCGGCGGGTGTCGCTCCGTGCAGGATGACGCCGTCGGCGCCCAGGTCGAACTGGCCGAGCACCGTCGACGCGCAGTTCTCCGCCGAACCGGTGGCGGCGGCTGAGAGCCACTCGTCCGGGAGCAGCGTCGCCACGTGCTCGAGGACCTCGGTGGTGCCGGTGGCGTCGAGCGCGCCGGGGAAGGATGCGACCACGTCGTCGGCGCGGAATCGCGTCAGCACCTCCGGGTCCCAGTCGTTGACGCGCACCATCAGATCGCCGTAGCCCTGCAGGTAGGTGGCGAGTCGTCCGACGGTCTTGCGGAGTCGGAGCTCCTCGTCGAGGTGGTCGCCGACCGTGGCGAGCACCGACCACACCCGCACCGCCGAGGGATCCCGGCCGGCCCGTTCGGCGCCACGCCGAACCGCCGCCACCGATCGGGCGAGGGTGTCGTCGGTGAAGTAGGTGTGCAGCACGACGGCGTCCATGGTCGTGCCGGCGAACTCGAGCGAGCGTTCACCCATGGCGGTCATCAGGATCGGAATGTCCTCGTCGAACGCGCTGCTCTGGTGCAGGAACGGGTAGCTGCCGGCGGGGCCGTCGTGACCGACGATCACCTCGCCGTGCCACAGGCGACGCAGCAGGTCGGCGATGTCGGCGAGTTGCGCCGATGTCACCGACGGGAGGCCGTAGAGCCCGTTGAGCAGGTCGATGCCACGACCGAGGCCGAGGCAGAACCGGCCTCCGGTGAGGCGGTGCATCGTCGTGGCCATCGTCGCGGTGACCATCGGGTGCCGGGTCGTGTGGTTGGTGGCGGCCGTGGCGACCCCCAGCGTCGTACTCACCGCACCGACCGCCCCGCTGAGCGTCGCGGCGTCCTTGACGTTGAAGCGCTCCGAGATGAACACCGAGCCCAGACCGAGGTCCTCGGCGTCACGGACCTCGTCGAGGAGGTCCCGCGGCTGGTCGGTGTGGCCCGCGAGCGTGTAGCAGCCGAGCTCGCAGAGCTGGTTCACCGCTGGTCGAGCCAGAACTGCAGCGTCCCGGCAGCGGGGTCGTCGAGCAACGACGGGTCGGTCGCGAAGCTCAGGACCGGTCGCGACGTCGGGGTGAGCGCCGGCCAGCCCGGCAGTCCGTCGGCGTCCGGCGCGCCCGTGGCGGCGAAGTTGCTCCACGACTCGTGCACGGCACGGGCCAGCGGCTTGGGCGCCTCGGCGCCGACGAACACGTGGAGCCGCTGGTCCTCGACCAGGTCGAACACGAAGGGGATCTCGATCGCGTGCGAGGCGCCGATCATGCCGCCCATGACCGGGCTGCCCCAGTCCCAGCGGTACTGCCACACGGGCGCGTGGGCTCGCTGCGCGTCGGCGAGCTCCACGGCGGGGACCCGGAACACCACGTCGGTGAGGGCCGCACACTCGATCTCGGCGAGCGTCGCGTCGGGGTGCTCCGTTCGGTACGCCGCGAGCGCGCCCTCCGGATCGGTGCACATCAGCCCGAGACGCTCCCGCAGCGCGTCCTCGTCACCGACCGGCGGCGACATCAGGGCGAACAGCTTCCACTCCTCGAGCGTGGTGCCGATCACGAGCGGGATCCCGACCGCGCAGCCCGCCTCGATCGCGGCGAGCGGTTCGGACGGCACCTCGGCGCCGTCGGCCACCGGTCGGAACGGCAGGAACGCCAGCGGATTGCCGTGCTCACGGATGACCCCCTCGGGGTCGGCCATTCGGGCGGCCGATGTGGCGGCATGCGCCGCGAGCAGCGTGGGCAGTTCGGCGTCGACGAGGCCCTGTACGGACTCGATGCCCGCGGTCTCCATGAAGGTGCGGGTGTCGGCGGCGGAATCCCGCGGGGTCTTCGCCGCCGAGGCCGCGCCCGACTGCGCGATCGCACGGTGGAACAGGCCCCGGGCCCGGGGCATCGTCATGAGGAGCGACACGCTCATCGCGCCCGCCGACTCGCCGAAGATCGTCACGTTGCGCGGATCGCCGCCGAACTGCTCGATGTTGTCGCGCACCCACTCGAGCGCGGCGATCTGGTCCAGGAGTCCGACGTTGCCGGATCCGGAGTACGACGGGTCGAGTTCGCCGAGTTCGAGGAACCCGAGCGCACCGAGCCGGTAGTTCAACGTCACCAGCACGACGCCGCTCCGGGCGAATGCCTCACCGTGGTAGAGCGGCGACGATCCGGACCCCATCTCGAAGCCGCCGCCGTGGATCCACACCATCACCGGCCGGTCGGCACCGGGAGTCGGATCGGCGCTCCAGACGTTCAGATACAGGCAGTCCTCGTCCCACTGCTCGGTCTCACCGCCGAACAGCGCGTCCATGAGCGACGGGTTCTGCGGGCACACCGGGCCGAACTCGCGTGCCGCACGGATGTCGTTCCAGGGTTCGACCGGCTGGGGCGGTCGGAAGCGGAGCGTGCCCACGGGCGGTGCCGCGAATGGCACGCCCGCGAAGCGGGCAACGTTGTGGTGCCAGGCGCCCTCGAGTTCGCCGGCGGAGGTCGTGGCCCGAACCGGCGTGCCGTCCTCGATGGAGAGTTCGCTCGCAGTCATGGGCATTGGTTATCACCTCGCCGGAGCGCCTGCGTGGTGCACGCCGCCGGTGACCCCGACGGCCGCCGCCGGTACGATGGGCCCCGGTGGCGAACGAGGCGGGAACCGGGCGATCGGCAGCAGCGTCCGGGAGTCGGACCGACGCGCTCGTGCCCGATCGGGTCCGTGAGTTCAGCGGCCTCCTCGAGCGGCTGTTCGAGCGGTTGCTCCCCCTGCCCGAGCACGAACTCGACGACGCGCTGGTGGCTGCGCTCGGTGAGGTGAGCGAGTTCCTCGGCACGGATCGCGGGTTCGTACTCCGCTACGACCACGACGCCCAGACGACGACGATGACGCACGAGTGGTGTCGTCCCGGGGTACCACCGGCGATCGACAACGAACAGAACCAGCCGTTCGACCTGCACCCTCAGGAGCAGGCCCGCCTCCTGCGTCACGAGGTCAACGAGATCCGGGACGTCGACGAACTCGGGGACGGTTGGGAACACGACATCGAGTACCTGCGCGCCGAGGGCATCACCGCGATCATCGAACTGCCGTTCTTCCTGGATGGTCGAGTGGCCGGGCTCGTGGGATTCGACTGTCTGGGCGGGACGGCGCCGTGGCAGGTCGACGACATCCCGTTGCTCCGAAGCGTCGCAGCACTGACGGAGCACGTGGTGAGTCGCAGCCTGCCGTCGGCAGCTCGCACCGGTGCACGCGACGGTGAGCGGGATGTCTTCGAACGCTCGCCGATCGCGATCGTCGTCGTGGACGCGGACGCCAGCGTCCTGGACGTCAACTTCACGGCTGCCCGCCTGCTCGGCAAGGCCGTGCTGCAGGAGGACCGGCTGCCGCTCCGGTCGCTCTTCTTCGGCGACTCCCGCCGACAGTTCGACGCCGCCTGGGCGTCGTTCCGCGGTGACCGCGACAGCGATTCGATGTCGCTCGAACTGGAACTCGCCGGCGACGCCGCCGCCACCTGGGTGCGTCTCGACGCGCTCTCGGCGCGTGCGGATGACGGGTCCTTGCTCGGGGCGACGATCCACATCTGGGACCTCTCCGAGCACCGACGCATGTCGAGCGAGCTCACCCAGTCCGAATCGCGTCTCCGGTCGCTCGTCGAGGTGCTGCCCGAGGCGATCCTGCTGGTCGACGACCGCTGGAACGTCGAGTACGTGAACCAGGCCGCGCTCCAACTCCGGGACCGGCTCTCGAGCCTGAGCGGGGCCGAGTCGTCCGATTGGCCGGCGTTCCCCGAGGACGTGCTCGCGGAACTGCAGCTCGCGATCGGCAGCGCGCGACGGGACGGTGCGTCCGGCGTCGTCCGGGCCGAGATCCCGAACGACGCCGACGCGATGTGGCTCGAGTTCACCGTGGTTCCGGAGCCCGCCGCCGGCTCGGGTGAACCGGGGGTGCTGGTCGTGGTCCGCGAGACGACCGACGAGCACCGGCACCGGGCCGCGCTCGAGTTCCAGGCGACCCACGACGACCTGACCGGCCTGCCCAACCGCGTGGCGTTCCTCGATCGGCTGCGCGACGAGTGCCGTCGGATCGGTGGGGCGCGTTCGTCGGTGGCGGTCCTGTTCGTCGATCTCGACGACTTCAAGGTGATCAACGACACGCTCGGCCACAGTGCGGGTGACGAGTTGCTGCAGGCGGCGGCCGAGCGCCTCCGTGGACGGTTACGCGGACAGGACCTGCTCGCCCGATTCGGTGGTGACGAGTTCACCGTGCTCGTGTGCGATGTGGACATCGCCGGCGCGCGCGAGATCGCTGAGGTGGTTCGTTCGGTGCTCGCGGTACCGGCCCGTGTCGGCGGGCGCCAGTTCGACCTGGCGGCATCGGTGGGCATCGCGGTCGCCGAGCGGCGGGTCGACGCCGCCGACCTGTTGCGGTGGGCTGACGCCGCGCTCTACGAGGCGAAGGCCGCCGGACGTGACCGCGCCGTCTGTTTCGACGACGAGCTCCGTGCCCGTCTGGTCGACCGGACGGCGCTCGAGCTGGACCTCCAGCGAGCCGCCGACGAGCGTCAGGTCGTCGTGCACTACCAGCCGGAGGTGGACCTGGCCTCCGGAGCCATCGTGGGTGTCGAGGCGTTGGTGCGCTGGAACCATCCCGAGCGCGGCCTGCTGCAGCCGGACGCCTTCATCGGCGCGGCCGAGGCCAACGGCTCGATCCGTTCGATCGGCGGTGCCGTGCTCGCCGAGGCGTGTGCGGCGACGCGGCGATGGCAGGACGGTGGCTTCGTCGACGACGCCTTCGTGATCCGCGTGAACGTCTCGCCGGTGCAGCTCGAGGACCAGTCGTTCGTCGCCGACGTCGCCGCGGTGCTCGACGGAGTCGGACTCCCGCCGTCCCAGCTGTCGCTGGAGGTCACCGAGACGGCGGTGATGCGCAACGCCGCGGTCGCCCGCGCCACGCTCGAGGAGCTCCGGTCACTCGGCGTCCGGCTCGCGATCGACGACTTCGGCACCGGCTACAGCTCGCTGCAACTGCTCCGTGAGCTCCCGATCGAGGCGATCAAGATCGATCGGAGTTTCGTCAGCGGGCTGCCGGAGGACCACTCGGATCTGGCGATCGTGCGGACCATCCTGAACCTGGCCGACCTGCTGGGGCTGTCGGTCACCGCCGAGGGTGTCGAGACGGCGGCCCAGCGGGCGGCGCTGCTGGCGCTGGGCTGCGCATCCGCGCAGGGGTACCACTTCGCCCGCCCGGTTCCAGAGCTCGAGGTCGTCACGATGCTTCGTGGCGGATTCGGTCCGCCGGGCAGCTGAGCCGTCGCCGTCCGCGTCGGGTCCACCGGCACGGGTGGGCGGACTCCCTCCGAGAGCGGTGGTCGGCGCCCCTCGGATACGGTCCTGCGGGTGAGCATCGATTTCTCCCTCTCGCCCGAACTCGAGGAACTCCGGCTGCGTGTGCGCGAGTTCATCGAGGGGGTCGTCCAGCCTGCCGAGGCCCGCATCCGAACGGAGCGGCTCGAGTCCGAGGATCGCGACGAGTACCTGCGGGTGCTGATCGGGCTTCGTGAGCAGGCGTTCGCCGCCGGCCTCTGGCTGCCGCACATGCCGCCCGAGTGGGGTGGCATGGGGCTCGGTCACGTCGAGCTGGCGATGGTGCAGGCCGAGGCGGCGAAGAGCTACTACGGCCCGTGGGTGCTGAACTGTCAGGCCCCCGATGAGGGCAACATGCACACGCTGTTGCACTGGGCCACCGACGACCAGTTGGAGCGGTACCTGAAGCCGCTGTGCGCAGGGCGGGCGTGGAGCTGTTTCGCGATGACCGAGCCCGAGGTCGCCGGGTCCGACCCGACACTCATCCGCACGAACGCGTACCAGGACGGCGACGAGTGGGTGATCAACGGTCACAAGTGGTTCATCTCGAACGCGCACCGGGCCAACTTCGCGATCCTGATCGCCCGCACCGAGGACGACCCCGAGATCCCGCAGGCCGCGAACACCGCGTTCATCGTCGACATCCCGTCCGAGGGATGGAACGAGGTGCGCCAGATCGAGACGATGCACGGCTCGACCGGGCACTCCGAGATCCTGATCGAGGACCTCCGGGTGCACACCTCACAGAT
This sequence comes from uncultured Actinomycetes bacterium, assembly GCA_903953195.1. GTDB lineage: Bacteria > Actinomycetota > Acidimicrobiia > Acidimicrobiales > Microtrichaceae > SXMI01. The sequence continues at coordinate 1,869 of CAJBIS010000010.1, read as the reverse complement.
GCTCGGCGGTCGGGGGCAGGGTCACCTGCTCGGTCAGTATCGGCTCGGTCCAGCCCGTCTGGCCCACTGCATGCGGTGGATCGCTCAGGCCGAGACGGCACTCGACATGATGGTCGAACGGTCCCTGAACCGGTTCGCACACGGCTCACTGCTCGCCGAGAAGCAGGGCATCCAGTGGATGATCGCCGACTCCACGATGGAGCTGTACCAGGCGAAGCTCATGGTCCTGCACGCGGCCTACAAGGTCGACCAGCACCAGGTCGACGAGTCGGTCGACTTCAAGGCCGAGGTGTCGATGGCGAAACACTTCGTCGCCAACATGTTGAACCGGGTGATCGACCGGTCCATCCAGGTGCACGGCGCGCTCGGCTACTCGACCGACACCCCACTCGCACACATGTACCAGCACGCCCGCTGGGCCCGGTTCGCCGACGGCGCCGACGAGGTGCACCAGATGCGGATCGCCCAGCGCACGATCGCGTCGTGGAAGGACACGGGGTCCACGAACGCCGCGACGGGCGGACTCCCGATCTGACCCGACCCGCTCGTGGGTCAGCCGGTGGTGACCTGATCGCGACGCCACCGGATGATCGCCGGCACGGCGCACACGACGGCGTACGCCGCGACGACGTACCAGAACAGTCGGTCGCTCGGCGTCTCGAGGTAGCGGGCCAGCCCGACGCCGACCGCCGGTGCCGCGAGCAGCGACAGCGTCACCTGCCGGGTCGGGGAGTACGCCACCAGCCGCAGCTGTTCGAGCCACCACTCGACCACGACGGGCGCCGGCAACAGGACCATCAGCACCGGGTCGATCGCCGTGGGCCACCGCAGCCCGGCGAGTGTCAGCGCGACGACGGCGAACACCGCCGGCCAGAACCACAGGCACCGGCGGCACACGTGGTGGCCGGCGACGACCGCACACCGGTCCAGCTGGTCCGCGTGGTGGTGGCTCAGCCAGAGCGGGCCGGCCGCAGTGGGGTGATCGGACACCCGGTCCTCATCGGCGCTCATGCCGTGAACATGAGCCGTCCCATGGAGGCGCAGATCTCCGAGGCCATGGCCATGCCCTCGGGGAGGATGCCCATGCCGAAGAACCCGTGCACCATGTCGTCGTAACAGCGGTACTCGCACGGCACGCCGGCGGCCTCGAGTCGCTCGGCGTAGGCGGCGCCCTCGTCGCGCAGGGGGTCGAACCCGGCGGTGACCACCACCGCGGGTGCGAGTCCGCTGAGATCCTGCGCGAGGAGCGGTGAGGCCTGCGGCGAGTCCCACGTGGCGATCTCGGGCAGGTAGTGGTTGCGGAACCAGATCATGTCGTCACGCGTGAGGAAGAACCCGTCGGCGAAGAGCTGGTGCGAATCGGAGCTGAGGTGCGCGTCGGTGGCCGGGTAGACGAGACACTGCGCAACCGGCGCGAGGTCGTCGTCCCGGGTGAGCTGTGCGGCGACGGCGGCCAGGTTGCCGCCGGCACTGTCGCCCATCACCCCGACCCGACCGGCCATGACCCCGAGGCTCCGATGATGCTCCTGGACCCACCGGTAGGCGGCGACCGCGTCCTCGACCGCGGCGGGAAAGCGATGCTCGGGAGCGAGTCGGTAGTCGACTGCGACGACGACGCATCCGGACACGTCCGCGAGCAGGCGACAGCTGCCGTCGTGCGTGTCGAGGTCGCCGACCACCCAGCCGCCGCCGTGGAAGTACACGATCGCCGGCGCCTGGGCCGGCCCGCCCATGCGACGGTAGGTCCGGATCGGCAGGTCGCCGGCGGGACCCGGGATCACACGATCGGCGACGTGGACGCCCTGACGGCTGGGCATCCCGAGCGTCGCGGCCCGGCGCATGTCGCGGCGGCGCTGATCGACGTCGTCG
>CAJBIS010000009.1 GCA_903953195.1 uncultured Actinomycetes bacterium | reverse complement strand
GCACCGACGGCGGCAACCTGTCACACTCGGGCACCGCCCTGCTGAGGAGCTCACATGCGCACGTCCCGAACCCGCGTTGGCCTGCTGGCCGCTGTCGCCATCGCGACCATCTCGATGACCGTGGCGGCGTGCGGAGGAAGCGATTCGTCGTCCTCGTCGACGACGAAGCCGGCGGGCAACACGATCCGCATCGGGCTCGAGGGCCCGCTGTCGGGTGAGCAGAGCAACACGGGCACCGGCATGTTGCAGGGCGCACAGCTCGCTGCCGAGGAGCTCAATGCTGCCGGTGGCGTGCTCGGCAAACAGATCGAGATCGTCCCGATCGACGACCAGGCTGATCCGGCTGCCGCCGTCACCGCGGCGCAAGCAGCGATCGATTCGGGGCTCAACGCGGTCGTCGGGCCGTACAACTCGGGCGCCGGCGTCAAGACGCTGCCGCTCTACGAACAGGCGGGCCTGGTGCCGCTGCGGCTGACCTCTTCGGACGACACCGCTGGCTCGGGCTTCACGCTGCAGCCGATGACGTCGCAGATCGCACCCGTCGCGACGAACGCGATCACCACGTGGCTGGGCGCGAAGACGGTCGGCATCATCTTCGACTCCACCCAGGAGTACACGAAGGACGCCGAGGCCGCGATGCAACAGCAGCTCGCCGCCGCAGGTGCGACCGTCACGATCTCGGAACCGATCAGTCCGGATGCGACGTCGTACACCGATGCGATCAACAAGGTCGCGGCCACGAACCCCGAGGTGATCTACATCGACACCTACTACCCGGAGGCCGGACTGATCGCCAAGGAGATGTTCGACGCGAAGGTCCCGGCGAAACGCATGGCCGACTACGGCGCGTACGACCTGGGGTTCATCACGGCAGCAGGCCTCGATGCGGCCAAGGCGTGCCCGATCGTCGGCGTGCCGGACCCGAACGACTTCCCCGGCTCGGAGCCGCTCGTGGCGGCGTTCACCGCGAAGTTCTCGACGGAGCCCGGCGTGTGGTCGCCGTACACCTACGACTCCGTGAAGCTCCTCGCGGCGAAGGCCACCGAGGCAGGCAGCTTCGACGCCGAGCCGCTCTCGACGGCGCTGGCGGCGACGAAGGACTGGAAGGGCTGGACCGGAACGGTCGCGTCGTTCGAGTCGCCGTCCGGGAACCGCCAGCCGGCACCGGTCACGGTCAACCTCGCTGATGCGAGCGGGAACTTCCGTGTCGACCAGAGCTGGGTGACGGCGACCGGGTTCGTCTTCTGATCTCGGCCGGGGCCGCTGGAGTGGTCCCGGGCTCGCCGTGCGGCGGTGTGCACGTGATGTGCGTTCGTGGCCTCACCGGGTTGTCGGGCGCCATCGGCGTTGGTGACTGGAGCCCCGACATCGGGTTGGAGTGCACGTCTGTGTCGTCGCCGTGTGCGAATCTCACGTCGTGGTGAGTGACGACACGAACTCGGTGCAGGCAGGCAGGCCCCGATCCGCGGCAGATGCCAAGGAACTCCGGCGGTTCGAACATCACATGACGCTGCCCCTGGTGCTGGCGGCGGTGCTGCCGCTGGTGCTCATCCCCGGCCAGCAGCGCAACGCCCTGGCCGTCGTGGTCAACGTCGCCGCCTGGTTGGTCTTCGTGACGGACCTGGTGGTGCGACAGCGCCACGTCGTGCGCTACCTGTCGACGTGGGTCGGGCGGTTCGATCTCGCCGTCGTCATCCTCACGGCGCCGTGGTTCCTGGTGTTCGGACCGGGTGGCGGCACGTTCGTGCTGCTCATCCGCTTTGCGAGGATCGGCCGACTGATCCTGGCGGGCCCCGATGCCCGGCGACTGGTCAAGCGGATCGGTCGGGTCAGCGTCGTCGCGATCGGTGTGGTCGTGCTCGGGGCCGTCGCGGCGTACGAGGCCGAGCACCCGACCAACCCGCAGTTCGCCTCGTTCGGCGACTCACTCTGGTGGTCGATCGTGACGCTCACCACCGTCGGTTACGGCGACATCGTGCCGGTCACCTCGCAGGGTCGACTGGTCGGCGTGATGATCATGGTGGCCGGTGTCGGCGTGCTCGGCGTGCTCGCCGGTTCGCTCGCCAGCTTCTTCCGGTTGGCCCCCGACACCACGCTCAGCGCCCCCGACGACGATGGTCACGCCGAAGCGCTCCGCCGCGAGGTGCTCGACCTGAAGTCCCAGGTGGAGCGCCTGAACGACGGCATCGGCCGGCTGCTGGTGCAGGACTCGCCGCCGGACGGCTCATCCACCTGACGGGTCGTCCATCTGACGGTTCAGTGCGCAGTGGCCGGATCGGTGGTGCCCGGTGTGTCCGGCTGCTTCCGCTTCGGGATCCGGGCCACGATCAGGACGAGCGCCCCGCCCACGATGAGCCCGACGAGCGCCGACGCCGCGGTGTTGACCAGCCAGGACAGCACGCCGCCGATCGCCGGGACGTCGGCGACGAGTCCCTCGAGGTTGTGCACCAGGTGGTACGGACCGGTCCATCCGAGTTCGTCGGTCCCGGCCAGCAGGATGTGACCGCCGACCCACAACATGGCGGCGGTTCCGATCGCCGACAACCAGGCCAGCACCTTCGGCATCCCCGTGACCAGGCCCCGGCCGATTCGCTGCGATCCGGCTGACGGTCGGCCTGCGAGCCGTAGGCCGACGTCGTCCATCTTCACGATGAGTGCGACGACGCCGTAGACGATGACGGTGATCATCACGCCGACGATCGCCAACGTGACGCCGCGGGACACGACCGGTTCGTCGAGCACCTCCTTCAGTGCGATCACCATGATCTCGGCCGACAGGATGAAGTCGGTGCGGATCGCGCCTCGGACCGTGTTCGACTCGGCCTCGGGACCGGCCTTGACGGCGGGTTCGTCGTGGTCGTGGTCGTCGTGACGCAGGGCGTGGATGAGCTTGTGGGCACCCTCGTATGCCAGGAAACAACCGCCGAACATGAGGATGATCTCGACGACGATCGGCGCGATCACGCTCAGCAGCAGCGCCGCCGGGAGGATGATCAGCAACTTGTTGCGGAGCGAGCCCATCGCGATGCGGCGGATGATCGGCAGCTCGCGGTCGGCGGCGAGGCCGTGAACGTACGCCGGGGTGACGGCGGTGTCGTCGACGACGACGCCCGCGGCCTTCACCGTGGCCCGGCCTGCCGCCGCGCCGACGTCGTCGAGCGACGCGGCCGCGAGTTTGGCGAGTGCCGCCACGTCATCGAGCAATCCGACCAGACCGCCTGCCATGTTGCTCCGCTCCCTCGAGTCGAGTCGTCGCCCTGCACGCTACCGGCAGCGGTGCCGCGACTCCGGCGGAACGGGCTGCCCGGTCCGGTCCGGTCAGCCGGGCTGGGCGACGAGCAGGAACTCGACGGTGCCCTGGTCACGCACCGACAACCCCGGCGGCTGGGGTGTCTCGATGCCGAAGTCGGCGAAGGTCACCGGCACCGAGCCGAGGATCTGCACCTGTTCCCCGGTTCGCTTGATCTGCAGGTCGACCTGCGCCGGTCGGGTCGTGCCCTTCAGCGTCAGTTCTCCGGACACGGGCACGGTGATGGTCTCGCCATCGGCCGGGACGGCCGGCAGCGTGGCGGATGCTGCTGTGAACGTGGCCGTGGGGAACGTGGCGCTGTCCATGATCGAACCGGCGAACCGACCGTCCCGGAACGATGAATCCGAGGTGATCGATGCGACGTCGACGTCGGCGCGGATGTTCTGCACCGTCGTGCCCGAGACCGTGAATCCGCCGGACACCTGGCTCGTGCGGCCGACCGCCTCGATGTTCTGGATGCCGCCGATCCGATCCTCGAGGACCCGGTAACCGGCCTGGGATCCACCGGTGATCACCCAGGACCCGTCGAGCTCGGCGCCGGGCGCGGGAGTGTCGGTGGCGCCACCCGTGGTTGCAGTGGTCGACGTGGTCGACGGGGCGTCGCTGAAGGTCAGTTCGGCCGGTCCGTCGCCACCGCCGACGACGTTGATCAGTACGAACGCGACGGCGGCGAGCGCCACCACCGCGGCCCCGATTCCGAGTGCGAGCTTGGCGTTGCGATTCATGGCGGGACCCTGTCGATCGTGAACGGACAACGCTTCCGGCAACGCTGGACGGTGTGCTGGTGTTCCCGGTGGGCACGCCGGAAGGCGGTCGCCATCGGTCGAGTGCCCGCAGGTACGGTGAGCCCCGGGACAGGCGAGTGGGAGGGAGTGGACGTGACCGAATTCCTTGGCGCAGCCGTGGGTGTGGGTGCCGATGCACGCGGAGGCACCGGTGAACGTTGAACTTGCGGACCAGATCGCCGAGCGAGCGCACGAGGGGCAGGTCGACAAGGTCGGCCACCCCTACATCGGACACCCGCGCAGCGTCGCCGGTCGGCTCACCGATCCCGACGCGCGGGTGGTGGCGCTGCTCCACGACGTGATCGAGGACACGACGGTCACCGCCGAGGATCTGCGCGCCTCCGGCATCACGGACCGGCAGCTCGAGGCGATCGAGACCCTCACGCACGCCGACGACGTCGACGACGAGACGTACTGGCGCGCGGTGCGGGCCGTGCCGTTGGCGCGGATGGTCAAGATCGCCGACCTCGCCGACAACTGCGATCCGATCCGAGTGGCGCGGTTGGAGCCGGCCACCGCCGAG
>CAJBIS010000008.1 GCA_903953195.1 uncultured Actinomycetes bacterium | reverse complement strand
CGAGCGAGACGGTGACGAGTGGGTGATCAACGGCACCAAGATGTGGATCACGAACGGCACCCAGTCCGACTGGTTGTGTCTGTTGTGCCGGACCTCCGACGCCGGTGGCTACCGCGGGATGTCGCAGATCATCGTCCCGACCGACGCCGACGGATTCGAGGTGAGCCGCAAGCTCGACAAGCTCGGCATGCGGGCATCGGACACGGCGGAGCTCGTGTTCACCGACGTGCGGGTGCCCGTCGCCAACACCATCGGGGTCGAGGGGGCCGGCTTCCAGCAGCAGATGGCGCAGTTCCAGAACGAGCGCATGATCGCGGCCTACCAGTTGGTCGGAGCGATCGAGGGCGCGATCGAGAAGACCGTCGAGTACGTCCGCAGTCGTCCGGCCTTCGGTGGGACACTCGCCGACAACCAGGTGATCCAGTACGAACTGGCCGACATCTCCGCCGAGCTCGACATGCTCCGTCACCACAACTGGGCCACGGTGGTGGCGGTCCAGCACGGCGAGGACATCACTCGTCAGGCCACCGTCGCCAAGTTGCGCTCGGCCCGGCTGGCACGCCGCATGGCCGATGCCGCCGTCCAGTTCCACGGAGGAATGGGCTACGTCGAGGAGAACTGGCCGGCACGGTTCTTCCGTGACACCCGGCTCTGGTCGATCGGCGGCGGGGCCGACGAGGTGATGCTGCGATCGCTGGCCCGCATCCACGGCGTCATCGGCTGACACTCCGCAGCACCGCCGGCCGCGTCCCGGTGCGTTGAGTGCCGATGATGTGTCGGAGTTCCCCGAGACGCGCCGGCAGGGCCGTGGTCGTGGGGTAGGTTCGGCGTGACAACTCACCGGGGAGCTCGGACGACCGGGCTGAGAGGGTGGCTGAACGGCCGCCGACCCGCACGAACCTGATCCGGGTAATGCCGGCGGAGGGAGCATGGGAACCACCATCGTGTTCGCGGGCGGGCCGGTCACCGTCGCCACCACGTTGCCGTCGTGGATCGGTCCGTTCGACCTGGTCGTCGCCGCCGATTCGGGCCTCGAGCGGGCGATCGCCCTCGAGGTGCCCGTCGACGTCGTGGTCGGGGACCTCGACTCCGTCGATCCCGAGGTCCTGCGAGCGGCGGAGGCGGGCGGAGTGCGCGTCGAGCGGCACCCGGTCGACAAGGACGCGACCGATCTGGAGCTCGCGCTCGAGGTCGCCTGCACGGCGGGGACGGACCGGCTGGTCGTCGTGGGGAGCGCCGGTGGACGACTCGACCACCTGCTCGCGTCGCTGAACGTGCTCGCTCACGACCGGCTCGCCGGCATCGAGGTGGATGCGTCGTTCGACGGCACCCACGTGGTGATGGTCCGCGAACGCCGCCGCGAGCTCCCCGCAGCGATCGGTGATCTGATCTCACTGCTGCCGATCGGCGGTGCGGCCTGCGGTGTGCACACCGAGGGGCTCCGTTGGGAGCTCAGCGGCGACGTGCTCGAGGCGCACACGGCGCGGGGTGTCTCGAACGAGGTGGTGTCGGTGCCGACCAGCGTGCTCGTCGACGGCGGCTGTGTCGCCGCCGTCCTGCCACCGAACGATTCCGTTGCCCGGGAGGGCGCCCGATGAGGTCTCACCCGATGTCCCGCAGATCCACTCGACGTGTGATCGCCGCCGGAGCGGCACTCGCCGTGGCGCTGCTCGCCGCGGCGTGTTCAGGCGGTGATCAGCAAGCCGCCACCGGTGCGACGAACTCGACCGGCGAACCGTCATCGGCGAACGAGGTCGTGCTCGTCACGTACGACGCCTTCGCGCTGCCCGAGTCGGCCGCCGAGGCCTTCCGGGCGCAGACCGGTGCGACGATCCGTGTCGTGACGTCCGGTGACGCCGGCGCCATGCTCACCAAGGCGCTGCTGAGCCCCGGGGCGCCCGAGGGCGACGTGTTGTTCGGCGTCGACAACACGCTCGCCACCCGCGTCACCGCCGAGGAGCTGCTCGAGCCCTTCACGCCGCCGAACGCCGGCGTGGTGCCGGACGCCGACCGCCCCGGGGGTGAGCTCGACGAACTGCTGACCCCCATCGACACCGCGGCGGTGTGTGTGAACGCCGACGTGGGAGCGCTCGCGGCCCGGGGTCTGCAGCCGCCGGCGACGCTCGCCGATCTCGCCGACCCGAGGTACCGCGACCTGCTGGTCGTCCCGAGTCCCGTGACGTCGTCGCCGGGGCTGGCGTTCCTCGTCGGCACGGTCGCCCGCAGCGGTGATGACTGGCCCGCCTACTGGGAGTCGCTCCGCGCCAACGGCGTGCGCGTCCGGCCGAGCTGGGATGACGCCTACCAGACCGACTACTCCGCCTCGGGTGGCGACCGCCCGCTCGTCGTGTCGTACGCGACCAGCCCGCCCGCGGAGGTGCTGTTCAGTGAGGGCGCGCTGAGTGAGCCGAAGTCGGTCGTCGTCGAGGACACCTGCGTCCGCCAGGTCGAGTACGCCGGGGTGTTGCGCGGCGCCCCGCATCCGGATCTGGCACGCCAACTCGTCGAGTTCATGCTCGGCCCGGAGTGGCAGGCCGCGTTGCCACTGTCGAACTTCGTCGACCCCGTCGTTCCGGGCACGCCGCAGCCGCCCGAGTTCGCCACGTGGGCTGCTCGACCGGCGGCGCCGCTCGACCTGCCCGTCGACCGGATCGGCGCCGAACGCGACCAGTGGATCGAGCAGTGGCGATCGATCATGGAGTGACCCGTCGGCGGACCGGCTCGTGGCTGACCCTGGGCCTGCTCGCCGTCGCCGTCGCGGTCCCCGTCGCCGCCGTCGCGTGGCGGGCCGTGCACCCGGACGGGACGCTGGGTCCGGACGCGGTGACCCGGGTGCTGTCGTCGGCACGGACCTGGCGGCTGCTCGGCGTCACGGTGGCGCAGGCCGCGGTGTCGACCGCGGTCACCGTGCTGGTCGGCCTGCCGGTGGCCTGGGTGCTCGGTACCTTCCGGTTTCGTGGCCGACGGCTGGTCCGCGCGCTGGCGCTGGTGCCGTTCGTGCTGCCGTCGGTGGTGCTGGCCACGGCGGTGGCGGCGGTGCTCGGTCCGACGGGTCCGGTCGATCTGCGTGGCACGTGGTGGGCCGTGATCATCGCCCACCTGAGTTTCAACCTGGCGGTCGTCGTGCTCGTGGTCGGCGGCGCCGTGGCGGCTCGCACCCGCTCGCTCGACGACGCCGGCCGGCTGCTGGGCGTCGGTCCACTCCACGCGCTCTGGCGCGTCACCGTCCCTGCGGTCGCACCGGCGATCGCGTCGGCCGCGGCCGTGGTCTTCCTGTTCTGCCTCACCAGCTTCGGCGTGGTGGTGATCCTGGGGGGTGGCACCGTGACCACCCTCGAGGTCGAGATCTGGATCCGGGCCACGAGGCAGTACGACCTGTCGGGCGCCGCCGTGCTCGCCATGGTGCAGATCGTCGCGGTCGTCGCCGCGCTCGGCGTGCACGCCCGGGTGGCGCGTCACACCGGCGCCGCCGCAGGTGTGGCTGCTCGTCGCCGCCCGACGGTCACCTCGGAGCGTGTGGCGGTCGGCCTCGCGTCGGGCGTGGTCGCGCTCGTGGCCGGGGTGCCGCTCGCGGCGGTGGCGGTTCGCTCGCTCCACATCGGGCCAGCGCTCACGTTCGCCAACTGGACGCGACTCGGCTCGGTCACGCAGGGGACCGGACTGGCGATCTCGCCGGCGCAGGTGGCCGTCACCTCGCTGGTGACGGCCTCGATCGCCACCGTGTTCGCAGTCGCGATCGCGGTGCCCACTGCAGCGTTGGTCGCGCACCGTCCCGGTGGTGTCGCCGAACGGATCTCGCTGCTGCCGATCGCCGTCTCGGCCATCACGATCGGGTTCGGTCTGGTCCTCGTGGCGGGACGTCCGCCCGTCGACCTGCGTGGGTCGTGGTGGCTGATCCCGGCGGCCCAGGCGTTGGTCGCGGTACCGCTCGTGGTCAGAGTGGTGGCCCCCGCACTCCGAGCCGTCCCACGCGCCGCCGTCGACACCGCGGCGATGCTCGGAGCGTCGCCCCGAGCCCGCTGGTGGCGGGTGGAGCTGCCGGCGGTGCGCGGCGCGGTCGGGGGCGGCGCGGCGCTCGCGTTCGTCGCCAGCCTCGGCGAGTTCGGGGCCACCGTGTTCCTGGCCCGACCGGAACGAACGACGCTCCCGGTGGCGATCGAGCAGCTGATGTCGCGACCGGGCCCGGCCGGGTTCGGGCAGGCGATGGCGCTCAGCTGTGTCCTCGTGGTCGTGTGCGGTGCCGTGCTCGTGGCGATCGACACCGTGGCCGAACGACGGGGAGGCCGGGCCGGTGCCGGTGCGCGGGGCACAATGGCGGCGTGGACGTCGTCGCCGACCTGAGTACCGATGCGGTCGCGTCGGCAGTGTTCGCGGTCGTCGCCGATCTCGGCACCTACGCCGACTGGCTCGACATCGTCGGCCGGGTCGAACCTGCGGAACCCGACGCCGGCGACCCGGGACCCGCGTGGCTCGTCGACCTGCGAGCCCAGCTGGGGCCGCTGCGCCGGTCGAAGCGGTTGCGCATGGTGCGCACCATCTGTGACGAGCCCGACCACGTGCGGTTCGAGCGTCGCGATCTCGACGACCGCAGCCACAGCGCGTGGGTGCTCGACGCCACGATCTCGGCGGAGCCCGCGGTGCCGGGCGACGGCGCCGTTCCGACGGCGTCGCCGACGAGCACGCTCGAGATGCGACTGCACTACGGCGGTTCGCTGTGGGTCCCGATGCTCGATCGTCTGCTCGCCGACGAGATCCGAGCATCTCGGGCCCGCCTCATCTCGCTCGTCGGGTCCGGCTCGTGATCGTCGCCGGCGCCCCGGTCCGCGTCTGGCGCGGTCGGCCGTACCCGCTCGGCGCCTCGTGGGACGGTGCCGGCACGAACGTCGCGGTCTTCTCCGAGGCTGCGGCGGCGAGCCCTGACGGGTCGGTGATCCTCTGCCTGTTCGACGCCGACGACGAGGAGATCCGCGTCCCGCTGCCCGAGTGCGTCGGCTCGGTCTGGTACGGCTACCTGCCCGACGTCGGTCCGGGCATGCGGTACGGGTTCCGCGTGGACGCACCCCAGCGCGGCGTCGGCGACCTGCAGCAGGTGTCGAAACTGCTGCTCGACCCCTACGCCCGTGCCGTCTCCGGCTCGGTCCGCTGGTCGGACTCCGTGCAACCCGACTCCGACGCCGACTCGGCCGCCGACGTCCCTCGTTCGGTCGTGGTCAACCCGTGGTTCGACTGGGGTGCGGATCGTCGCCCCGGGACGCCGTGGCACGAGACCGTGCTCTACGAGGCCCACGTGCGCGGACTGACCATGCGTCATCCCGAGGTGCCGCCCGAACTGCGCGGCACCTACCTGGGCCTGTGCGCGCCGCCGATCATCGATCACCTGCGGCGGCTCGGCGTCACCGCGGTCGAGCTGATGCCGGTGCACCAGTTCATCAGCAACCGTCGCCTCGTCGAACTCGGCCTCCGCAACTACTGGGGCTACGACTCGATCGGGTTCTTCGCTCCGCAGAACACCTACGCGGTCGGCGGCGACCGCGGCGCGCAGGTGCAGGAGTTCAAGGTCATGGTGAAGACCCTGCACGAGGCCGGCATCGAGGTGATCCTCGACGTCGTCTACAACCACACCGCCGAGGCCGGCGGCGGGGGCCCGGTCCTGAGCTTCAAGGGCCTCGACAACCAGGCGTACTACCGGCTGGACCCGGAGGACCCCGCGACCTACGTGGACTACACGGGGACCGGCAACAGCCTGAACATGCGCCACCCGCACGTCCTGCAGCTGATCATGGACAGCCTCCGGTACTGGATCGAGGAGATGCACGTCGACGGGTTCCGATTCGATCTGGCCTCCGCGCTGGCGCGGGAACTGCACGACGTCGACCGGCTGTCGGCGTTCTTCGATCTGATCCAGCAGGACCCGGTCGTCAGCCAGGTGAAGTTGATCGCCGAGCCGTGGGACGTCGGGGAGGGCGGGTACCAGGTCGGCAACTTCCCGCCGGGCTGGTCGGAGTGGAACGGCCGGTACCGCGACTGCGTGCGGGACCTGTGGTGTCGCGGCGTCCCGGTGCTGGGGGAGTTCGCGTCGCGGCTCACCGGCTCGTCGGACCTGTACGAGCGGGATGGCCGACGTCCCCACGCCAGCATCAACTTCGTGACGGCCCACGACGGGTTCACCCTCGCGGATCTGGTGTCGTACGAGCAGAAGCACAACCTCGCGAACGGCGAGGACAACCGCGACGGCACCGACGACAACCGCTCCACCAACTGCGGGGTCGAGGGGCCGACCGGCGATCCGGACGTGCGGGCCCGACGCGACCGGTTGCGCCGCAACCTGATGGCGACACTGGCACTCTCGCAGGGCGTGCCGATGGTGGTCGCCGGCGACGAGCTGGGGCGAACCCAGGGTGGCAACAACAACGCCTACGCGCAGGACAACGAGGTGTCGTGGCTCGACTGGGACGACGTCGACGCCGCGTTCCTGGCCTTCACCCGGCGGGTGCTCGCGCTCCGCACCCGTCACCCGGCACTGCAGCGGCGCCGGTTCCTGACCGGGGCCCCGGTCGACGAGGCCGGGCGACCCGATGTGGCGTGGTTCCGGGCCGACGGTGCCCCGATGGAGCCCGAGGACTGGAACTCGGGTGACCAGTGCGTCGTCATGTGGCTGAACGGCGAACTCGGGGAGACCGACCGCCGTGGCGTGCCGATCCGGTCCCAGTCGCTGCTCGTCGCCATCAACGCCGGACTCGCCGAGGTGGCGTTGCGCCTGCCGGATGCCGCGTGGGGGGAGGCGTGGCGGGCGGTGCTCGACACCGCGACCGACGATCCGTCGCGTGGACAGCGATCGCCCGGGGCGATCCTCACGGTGCCGGCGGCGACGACGATGGTGTTCGAGACGCCGGCGCCGGACTGATCAGCCGCCGATCCGCCAGCGTCCACCTGCGTGGTCGAGCCGGACCCGCACGTCGAAGGTCGTCGCGAGCAACGCATCGTCGAGAGTCGAGTCGATGGGCCCCTGCGCCACGACCCGACCGGCGCGGAGCGCGAGGACGTGGGTCGCCGAGGGTGGGATCTCCTCGACGTGGTGCGTGACGAGCACCAGCGGCGGCGAGCCCGCACGGCGCACGAGCTCGTCCATCCGTCCGACGAGCTCCTCGCGACCACCCAGATCGAGGCCGGCGGCCGGCTCGTCGAGCAGCACCAGTTCGGGGCCGGCCATCAGCGCGCGTGCCAGCAGGACGCGCTGGCGCTCACCCGAGCTGAGCGACCCGAAGCGCCGGCCGGCGGTGTGGTCGACGTGCTGGTCGGCCAGCAGCGACCGCGCCCGGTCACGGTCGGCGTCGTCGTAGGTGTGCCACCACGGTTCGAGCGCGGCATTCTTCGCCGACACGACCACGTCGAGCGCGGTCAGGTCCGGACGGACGAGATCGGCCATCGCCGCCGACACCAGGGCCACCCTGCGGCGGAGCGACCGCACATCGGTCCGCCCCAGCGTCTCGCCCAGCACCCGCACCTCGCCGCGACTCGGATGGTCGTACAGCGCGGCGATCCTCGCCAGCGAGGTCTTGCCCGAGCCGTTGGCGCCGAGCACCACCCAGCACTCGCCGCGACGCACCTCCCAGTCGACGTCGACGAGCAGGTCCCGTCCGTCACGGGTGAGGCCGACGCCGCGCAACGTCAGCGCGGAGACGTCACTCGCGCTGCCGCTCACGAGGCCGGCTCGCCGGCGATCGGGCCTCCCGGGGCGGGCGCCGAACGCTCGGCGTCGGTCAGGTGCGACTCCCACCGGCGCCACATCGCGGCGTACCGGCCGTCGGCAGCGACGAGTTCGTCGTGCGTGCCGAGCTCGAGCACCTGCGCTGCGCCTCCGCCGTCGGGCCGGTCCACGACGGCGATGCGGTCCGCTCGTCGGGCCGTCGAGAGCCGGTGCACGACCACGATCGCCGTGCGCCCCTCGAGCAGCGTGTCGAGCGCGGCCTCGACCCGTCGCTCCGACTGCGCGTCCAGATTGGAGGTGGCCTCGTCGAGGATCAGCACTCTCGGTCGGGCGACGAACGCGCGGGCGAGGCCGAGCAGCTGACGCTCGCCGGCCGACAGTGACACACCGCGCTCGTGGACCGGTGTGTCGTACCCGTCGGCGAGGCGGGCGACGAGCTCGTCGACACCCACCTCCCGGCAGGCCCGATCGAGCTCGGCATCGCTGGCGTCGGGTGCCCCGATGATCAGGTTGTCGCGCACCGTCCCCTGGAACAGGAACGGCTCCTGTGGCACGACGCCGAGCTGCCGTCGGAGCGATGCGATCGTCACCGCCCGCAGATCGACGCCGTCGACGAGGACCGCGCCGCTGGTCGGGTCGTAGAAGCGGGCCACGAGCTTGGCCACGGTCGACTTGCCGGCGCCCGTCGGTCCGACGATCGCGAGTGTCTCGCCCGGCTCGACCACGAGGTCGAAGTGGTCGAGCACCTGCGGACCGGTCCCGCCCGAGGCATCGCTCCGGTAGGCGAAGCCGACGTCGCGCAGCTCGAGCCGCCCCTCGATCGCCGGGAGCGGATGCGCGTCCGGTGCCTCGACGACACTCGGCGACTCGGCGAGCAGTTCCGCGAGCTTGCGGGAGGACGACCGGCCCTGCTGGTAGGTCGTGTACAGCTGCACGAGTTGCTGCACCGGGGCGAACAGCAGTCCGAGGAACAACAGGAAGCTGAACAGTCGGCCGAGGCTGAGGTCGCCGGAGCGCACCTGCATCCCACCGATCGCGAGGATGAGGACCTGTCCGAGCACGCCGAGCAGCTCACCGATCGACCCGAAGATGGCGCCGGTGCGAGCGGTGACCAGGTTCGCCTCCAGATAGTCGCCGGCCAGCGCCTCGTGGTGCGACGCGTTGCGGCGGCCGCGGTCGAACGCCGCAACGGTCCGCACGCCGGCGAGGTTCTCCTGCAGGTCGGCGAGCACGAGCGAGAGCCGGTCGCGCACCCGGTCGTACCCGACGGTGGAGCGCTTCCGGTACCACAGCGACGTCGCGATGAGCGCGGGCACGATGCCCAGCAGGATCACGGCGGCCATCCGGACGTCGAGCAGCAGCATGAGGACCGCGATCACGATGACCGTCAGTCCCTGGACCGCCATCTGGACGAGCCCCTCCTGGAACAGCGCCGAGAGGTTCTCGGTGTCGCTGGTCATGCGGGTCATGATCACGCCGGCCTGCTCGCGCTCGTGGAAGTCCAGCGACAGGCGTTCGAGGTGCGTGAACACCCGGAGCCGCAGGCGCTCCATGAGCCGCTCGCCGAGGTGGATCGTGAAGCTGCCGCGGAGCCACCCGAGGAGCACGTTGGCGACGATCACCCCGAGGTAGGCCAGCGAGACGATGACCACGACACGGAAGTCCCCGGCGGTGATGCCGCGGTCGACGCCGACCTGCACCAGCAGCGGGCCGGCGAGGAGCGACGCCGTCTCGATCGCGACGAGGAGCAGCGCAACCAGGAGTGCCCCGCGGCTCGGCCACAGGAACCGCCGCAGCGTGAACGGTTCGCCGGCCTCGGCGCGGTGACTGAAGGCGACCGGCGGCGGGGTGGCCGGGGGCTCACGGTCGAGGATGCGTTGCGCCCGCTCGGCCAGTTCCGGGGGGATGCCGGTGAACGGCAGCCCGGCGCCGGCCGGCCCGCCGAGCGGCGAACCCGGAGGAGGGCCCATGCTCATGTGGCGTCCTCCGGCTGGTCGCTTCCGTCGGTCCCCGTGCCCTCGGCCTCCTCGGCGACGAGGGTGCTCGCCAGGATCTCGCGGTAGCGGGGGACACCGTCGAGCAGTTCGGCGTGGGTGCCCGCAGCGACGATCCGGCCGCCGTCGAGCAGGACGACACGATCGGCGAGCGTGATCGTCGACAGGCGGTGTGCGATCAGCACCGTCGTGCGGTCGGACCGGGCCGCCCGCAACGCCTCGTGGATGTGGTGTTCGACGTGCACGTCGATCGCGCTGGTCGCGTCGTCGAGCACGAGCACGGCCGGTTCGACGAGCAGCGCCCGACCCAACGAGACGCGCTGCCGCTGTCCACCCGAGAGCGTGTAGCCGCGTTCGCCGACCACGGTGTCGTAGCCGTCGTCGAACGCGGTGATGAAACGGTCGGCGTCCACGGCGTGTGCCACGGCACGCAGGTCGGTGGGGACGTCGGCGTCATCGGCCGCCCGGTCGGGTCCGCCGGTGTCGTCGGTGCTCCGACCCTGCAGGTCCGGTCGGCCGTAGGTCAGGTTGTCGCGGAGCGATGTGGAGAACAGGAACGGTTCGTCCGGAACCACGACCACGTTCGAACGGACGTCGGCGACCCGCAGGTCGCGCACGTCGACGTCGTCGAGGCGGACCGAGCCCGAGCGAGGGTCGTAGAAGCGGCACAGCAGGCGTCCGAGCGTGGACTTGCCGGAGCCGGTCGCGCCGACGATGGCGACGGTCTCGCCGGGTTCGATCGTCAGGTCGACGCCGTCGAGCACGTCGGGGCCGTCGCCGTAGCCGAAGTGGACGTCGCGGAACTCGACCCGCCCCGTGACGTGGTCGAGGTCGCGGGGTTCGGCCGGGTCCACGATCTCGGACTCCTCGTCGAGCAGCTCGAAGATGCGTTCCGCCGATGCCCGCGCCCGTTGTCCGAGGATCAGGAAGAACCCGAGGAACCGGAACGGCACCTGCAGCAGCACGATGTAGGAGTTGAAGGCGATGATGGCGCCGATCTCGAGCCGGCCCTCGATGACCAACCAGCCGCCGTACAACAGGACGAGGACCGAGCCGATCCGCGGCAGGTTCTCGAGCAGCGGCGCCAGCCGCGCCCGGATGAGGCCCTGCTCGACGTTCGCCCACCGGAGGCGCCTCGCCGCGGTGGCCATGGCCCGGACCTGTCGGTCCTCGGCGGCGAAGGACTGGACGACCCGCACCCCGGCGACGCTCTCCTCGACGACGGTCGCCACTTCGGCCTGACGACCCTGGATGATCCAGCTCAGCGGGAACAGCCGGTTCCGCAGCGCGACGCCGACGACGTACACGCCGGGCAACGCGATCACGGCGGCGATGGTCAACCCGACGTTCGTCCAGAGCATCACGCCGATCGCGACAGCGAACGAGATGATCGACGTGGCGATGAGGGGAGCGACCGCCAGGTACAGCTGGACCGATCGCACATCCGACTGGGCCCGGCTGATGAGCTGCCCGGTCTGCACGCGGTCGAAGAAGCTGAACGACAGGCCCGTGTAGTGGCGGTAGAGCAGCGTGCGCAGGTCGTACTCGACTCGGTACGCCATCCGGTAGAGCCCGAATCGGTAGATGACGCTGAGCGCGGCACGTGCCAGCGCCAGGACCGCCAGCACGACCAGGTAGGGCTCGAGCCGCTGTCCCGTCGAGGCGATCGACTGGTCGATGGCGGTACCCACGATGGTCGGCACCGCCACCTGGATGATGAGCGCGGCGACACCGAGCAGGAACGACGTGATGACCAGTCGCCGCTGGGGTCGGAGAATCGGCCACAGCCGGCGGATCCAGCCGAGACGCAGGCCCTCGGCGGCGCTGACCGGCGGAATCGCGGCCGTGGCCGACGGACTGCCTGCGCCGAGCAGGTCGCTCACGTACCGGGTGCGGTGTCGCCGAAGCGGTCCGCGAGGGCGAGCTCCATCGCCCGGTTGAGGGACTCGAGCCCGACGCGGACGTTCTCGGCCTCCTCGTCGGGCAACCGGTCGAGCAGCCGCCCGAGGCGTGCGCCGACGAGTGCGTCGCCGTGCTGCAGCGCCCGGCGACCGGCTGCGGTCAGGGAGCACATGACGCGTCGGCGGTCATCGGCGTCGGCCTTGCGCTCGACGAGGCCGCGCGCCTCGAGGTGGTCGACGAGCGACGTCACGGTCGGCGGCGTCACATCGAGCAGCGCCGCCACCTGGGTGGCGGGCCGATCGGCGCGGTCGAGGAACACGAGGACGCGGTACTGCGCCAGGCTCAGGTCACCCTCGGCGAGCGCCGTGCCGGCCACCTTCGCCAGTCGCGCCGCGGCACGGACCGCATCGGCGTCGCGTCGGGGGTTCACGGCGGGCACCCGGGCAGCGTACCGCGGTGTTTCGAGCGTCGAACCATCGACGCGGAGCCGGAACGCGCCGCGACCCGCGTCACCCCACCTACACTTCCCCCCGTGCCGGACGCCATCTCCGACCTGCGGTGAGCACCGCCGTCGGTCTCGCCGCCGTTGCGGCACTCATCGCTGCGAACGCCTTCTTCGTGGCGGTCGAGTTCGCGATCGTCGCCGTCGACCGCACCCAGATCCGCATGCTCGCCGACGGCGGATCACGTTCGGCGGCGGCTGCGGCGAAGATGCTCGAACACCTCTCGTTCCACCTGTCGGGAGCCCAGTTCGGCATCACGCTCGCCAGTCTGGGACTCGGCGTGCTCGCCGAGCCGGTCGTCGCTCCGCTGCTCGAGCCGCTCGTCGGGCGCGTGCTCGGCGAGGGGAGCGGTGTCGCCTGGTCGGTGGCGCTCGCGCTGGCGTTGACCACCGTGGTGCAGATGGTCGTGGGCGAGCTGATCCCGAAGGGTGTCGCCGTGGCGCGCCCGACACCGGTGACGTTGACGCTCGGGCCGGCGATGCGCGTCTTCGACGGTGTGTTCCGTCCGGTGATCACCGTGTGCAATGCGGCCGCCGAGCGCCTGCTCCGGTTGTTCGGCATGGAACCGGCCGAGGAACTGTCCGGGGTCCGCAACCGCGAGGAGCTCCAGCGGCTGGTCCGCAGTTCCGAGGCGGGCGGCACGATCGTCCACGAGGAGGCCGACCTGCTCGAACGGGCCTTCCGGTTCCGCAGCAAGAACGCGGCCGACGCCATGACGCCCCGACCTCAGGTCGAAGCGCTCCCGATCGGCGGGACCGCCGGCGACCTGCTCGACGCGTCCGCTCGCACCGGGCTGTCGCGGTTCCCCGTGTACCGCACCGACGTGGACGGCATCGAGGGCGTCGTGCACGTCAAGGACGTGCTGGGCGTCGATCCCGACCGGCGTCGCAGCGAGCCGCTGAGCCGGCTGTTGCGGCGCGTCCGGATGGTGCCGGAGACCCAACCGCTCGACGACCTGATGGTCGAACTGCAGTCGGAGGCCGGTCAGTTCGCCGTCGTGCTCGACGAGTACGGGTCGCTCGCCGGCATCGTCACCCTCGAGGACCTCGTCGAGGAGATCGTCGGGGACATCGCCGACGAGCACGACCGCGTCGCGACGCCGAGCCGTCGGACCTGGGGTGGTGCACACCTGCTGAGTGGCCGCCTCCATCCCGACGAGGTGAAGGATGTGTGCGGGTTCGGGCTGCCCGAGGGCGACTTCGACACCCTCGCCGGGTTCGTGCTCGACCGGCTGGGGCGGATCCCCTCGGTCGGTGACTCGTTCGAGTTCGACGGCTGGTCGATCGGCGTGACCGAGATGGACCAGCGACGGGTCGCGACGGTCCGGTTGGTGGCACCGGTGCCCGGCTTCGATCAGGGCGGTGCCTCGTGAGCTGGTGGTCGGTGCTGCTCATCGCCATCGGCCTGCTGGCCGGCAACGCCTTCTTCGTGGCCGTCGAGTTCGGGTTGCTCGCGGCACGGCGGACCCGCATGGAGCAGTGGGTCGAGGAGGGCCGCTTCGGGGCGGCGACCGCGCTGCGTCAGATGCGTTCCCTCAATCTGCAACTGGCGGCGTGTCAGTTGGGCATCACCGTGATGTCGCTGCTGCTCGGCTGGCTCGTCGAGCCGTCGGTCGGTCACGTCGTCGAGGGGTGGATCGCCGCAACCCCTGTCCCGCCCGCGGTCGGCGCCGTGGTCGGGGTCGCCCTGGCACTCACGGTCGTCGCCTTCTTCCACATGGTGCTCGGCGAGATGGTGCCGAAGTCGGTGGCGCTCACCGCCCCGGAGCGGGTGGCGGCGACGCTCGCGCCGATCCAGCGGGCCGTGGTGTTCGTGGCCCGGCCGGTCATCGTCGTCCTGGACCGCCTGTCCCGCTGGGGCACGCGGTTGCTGCGTGTCGAGTCGACCGACGAACTGGCACAGGCGCACACGACGGCGGAACTCGCCGCCATGCTCGAGGAGTCGCACGTGAGCGGTGAGCTCGAGGCGACGGAACACGTCCTGTTGTCGGGAGCGATCGGATTCCTCGGCGGACGCGTCGCCGAACACCTCACGCCGCGATCCGAGCTGGTGACGGTGCCGACGACGGCGACGGTGCGCGAGGCCGAGGAGCTCGTGCACCGCTCGGGCCACTCCCGGGTGCTGGTGGTGGGTGCCGGTCCCGACGACGTCGCCGGATTCCTGCACGCCAAGGATCTGCTGGCGATCGACCCGGCGCAGCGGGACGGCCTGCTGCCGAACCGGCTGGTGATCGCGCCGGTGCGCGTCGCGCCGACGGACCAGTTGACCGAGGTGATGGTCAAGATGCGACAGGCGCGCCGCCACGTGGCGGTGGTCGCGGACGGCGAGCCCGGCGGCCCGCGCACGGTCGTCGGACTCATCACGCTCGAGGACGTGCTCGAGGCGATCGTCGGCGACATCCGCGACGAGAGCGACCGCCGCACGGGTGACGCGTGATCGCTCGGCCGCAGGTGGCGCGTTGATGCGCGACGACGAGCGCGCCGCGCTCGACTCGGCGCTGTCGGTCGCGCTCGGTGAACCGGTGACGATCCATGCGTCGCAGCGTCTGTCCGCCGGGGCGTCGCGTCGCACGTGGGCGCTCGAACTCCACCTGGCGGACGGCGCGACCCGCTCGGTCGTGCTGCAGCGCGAACTGCCCGGTGGGGTCCGCGCTGCCGCGGGCATGGCCGGTGAGGCCGAGCTGTTGCGAGCCGCCGCCGACCAGGGCGTGCCCGTCGCTCCGGTGGTCGCGAGCGACGACGGCCCGGGCGGAACGGGCGACGTGCTCGGAGCGTGGATCGTGCTGGACCACGTCGACGGCGAGACGATTCCCCGCCGGATCCTGCGCGACGACGAGTTCGAGCGTGCCCGGGGCCGGCTGGTCGAGCAGTGCGGCCACGCGCTCGCCGGGATCCACCGGATCCCGCTCGACCGCGCCGCCGGACTGACGTCCGGTGACCAGGTCGACCAGTTCCGCGGGGTGCTCGACGCCTTCGGTGACCCGCACCCGGCGTTCGAGATCGCCTTCCGGTGGCTCGGCGCCAACCGACCGGTCGACGCGCCGAGCGACGCGGTCGTGCACGGGGACTTCCGCATGGGCAACCTCATCGTCGACGGAGGCGGTCTCCGGGCCGTGCTCGACTGGGAGTTGGCGCACCTGGGCGACCCGGCAGAGGACCTCGGATGGTTCTGCAGCCGGGCGTGGCGGTTCGGTTCCCCCCTCGAGGCCGGCGGCGTCGGGACGCTGACGGACCTGCTCGAGGCCTACCGGTCCGCAGGCGGCCGCGCGCTCGACGTCGACGACGTGCGCTGGTGGCAGGTGCTGGGCACCCTCAAGTGGGGGATCATGTGCATCGTGCAGGCGTCCAGGCACCAGTCGGGAGCGAGCCGGTCCGTCGAGCTCGCGGCGATCGGCCGCCGGGTCGCCGAGACCGAGGAGGACGTCCTGGCCCTCATCGACGGGCCCTCCGACCTGGTGCCGAGTGTCGCGGTCGCTGGTGACGACCCGCTCGTCACTGGCGTGCCCCGTGGTCCACACGTCCGGCCGAGTGCGGCCGAACTGCTCGACGCGGTCTCGGAGTACCTGGCCACGGTGCGCGACGAGGTGCCGGGGCGCCTCGGCTACCACGCCCGGGTCGCGGGCAACGTCGTGGATC
The DNA here is from genome assembly GCA_903953195.1 of uncultured Actinomycetes bacterium. Lineage (GTDB taxonomy): Bacteria > Actinomycetota > Acidimicrobiia > Acidimicrobiales > Microtrichaceae > SXMI01. Next base: position 5,339 of record CAJBIS010000008.1, on the reverse strand, counting down.
TCGTGGGCCGTGAACTGGACCTCGGCCCGGCGGTGGCGACGGCGCACCGGGCCCGACTCGACACGCTCGGCGTCGCCGACGACGACGCGCTCGCCGCCGGACTCCGCTGTGGCGACGTCGACTGGACCGACCCGACGGTGCGCCGGGCGGTGCGCGCCTCGGTGCGCGACACCCTGGCCATCGCTCATCCCGGCTACTGGGAGGTCCCGTCGTGAGTCGGCGGTCGCACGGTCCCGACGGTCGCGTGGTGATCGTGTCGCCGCACTTCGACGACGCTCCGCTGTCGCTCGGACAGTCGCTGCTCGACGGCGACCTCTCGCGGCGGGAGGTGCTCGTCGTCGTGGTCTTCTCGACGAGCAACTGGACGATCTGGTTCCACCCGACGCCGTCGCGGGCGCGGGTGGTCTCGTGGGTGCGTCGGGCCGAGGAGGCCGTGGCCGCCCGCCGGTTCGGCTACCGCGTCCGGACGCTCGGGTTCCCCGAGCTCACGCTGCGCTCCGGCGCCACCGACTCGGCGACGATGTTCGACCTGACCGTCGACGTCGGCGCCGAACCGTTCGTTCCGGCGCTCCGCGACGCCGTGCTCGATGTGCTCGAACCCGGTGACGAGGTGTGGTTCCCGGCCGGTATGGGCGACCACGTCGACCACCGGATCGTGGCCGAGGTGGGACGGCAGGTCCGTGCTGCCGGTCGTGAGTCGGTGGGGTTCTACGAGGACCGTCCGTACGTGTCCACGATGGACGATGCCCAGCGAGCGGCGGTGATCGCCCGTGTCGGTGCGGACCTCGAGCCACGCGAGGTGTCCGGTCCCGTGACCGAGGGGTTGCACCGTCGGCTGCGTTCGACGTACCGCAGTCAGATCCACGACGTGTTCGACGACGCGATGGCCGCCGACCGCGCTGCGGCGGCGCGGGAGCGCGTCTGGACCTCGACGACCTGACCGTCCCGCCGCGAGGTGGCTGCTTCCGCGACTCCACCGCTACCGTGTCCGGATGCAGATTGGTGTGCTCGGTGGAACGGGTCCGGCTGGTAGCGGTCTGGCGGTGCGGTTGGCGTCGGTCGGGTTCGACGTCGTCGTCGGCTCCCGCTCGAAGTACCGGGCGATGGAGGTCCGCGACAAGCTCCTCGGCCGGTTCCCGGACCGTGGGCTGTCGATCGAGGCGGGCGACAACCATGAGGCCTCGTCGGCCGATGTCGTGTTCATCGCCACGCCCTGGGATGCCGCCGGCGCGACCGCGTCGGAGTGTGCCGCCGAGCTGAAGGGCAAGGTCGTCGTGTCGATGGCCAACGCGCTGGCCCGGGTCGGCCACGAGTTCCAGCCGCTGGTGCCACCGCGTGGTTCGGTGGCCGCCTCGGTCCAGGCCGCCGTGCCGAAGTCGCTCGTCGCTGCGACCATGCACCACGTGCCCGCCAAGGAACTCGGCGAGATCGATCACCCGGTCGAGTCCGACGTGCTCGTGTGCTCCGACCACCCGTCGGCCACGGCGACGACGATCGACATCGTCTCGAGGATCCCGGACCTCCGTGCGGTCGATGCCGGCGAGCTGTCGAACGCCGCGCCGATCGAGGCGTTCGCCGCGGTGCTGCTCCAGGTCAACGTGAAGTACAAGACCCGGGTGGCGATCCGCTTCACGGGTCTGCCGCACTGACCCGACGCCCGTGAGCGCCCGGCCGAACCCGTCGTGGGCCGGGGCCACCGCCGACCGGTAGCCTCGGCGATCGTGCGTCTCCACGACACCGCCCGCGGTGAGATCGTCCCGTTCGAGCCGGCCGGCCCGATCGTCACCATGTACACGTGCGGCATCACGCCGTACGACTCGACGCACCTCGGTCATGCGGCCACCTACCTGACCTACGACGTCCTGCAGCGGCGACTCCGCGACCTCGGTTTCGACACGCGTTGTGTGCGCAACGTGACCGACGTCGATGACAGCATCCTGCCGAAGGCCCGTGAACTCGGGGTGCACTATCTGGACCTGGCGGCGGGGGAGCTGGCCCGCTTCGACGCCGACATGGAACGGCTCGAGATGATCCCGGCGTGGTCCGAGCCGAGGGCGACCTCGGCGATCGCCGACATCCGCGGCTTCATCGGCATGGTGCTCGAGAGCGGCCACGCCTACGTGGCGGGCGGAGCGGTGTACTTCGATGTGTCGACGGCGCCCGAGTTCGGGTTCCTCAGCCACCTCGACCGGGACGAGATGCTCGCGCTCGCCGCCGAACGGGGTGGCAACGTCGACGACCCGAACAAGCGGGACCCGCTGGACTTCGTGCTGTGGCAGCCGTCGCTCGACGACGAACCGAGCTGGGACACGCTCTGGGGCCCCGGTCGTCCCGGGTGGCACATCGAGTGCTCGGCGCTGTGCCTCCGCGAGCTCGGCACGACGATCGATCTCCACGGCGGCGGCGCGGACCTGATCTTCCCGCACCACGAGTGCGAGGCCGCGCAGTCGCGGGCGGCGACGGGCGAGCCCCTCGTGCGCCACTGGATGCACCAGGCGATGGTGCGGATGGACGGCGAGAAGATGTCGAAGTCGCTCGGCAACCTGGTGTTCGTCTCGGATCTGGCGCAGTACTGGGATCCTCGGGCGATCCGCCTGGCCTGCATCTCGCACCACTATCGGGACAGCTGGGAGTGGCACGGTGCGCTCATGCCCGGCGCCGACGAGCGTCTGCGACGGTGGGTGGCTGCGGGCGAGGGCAGCGGCGGGCTCGACGAGGCGCGTCTCGCGCTCGACGAGGATCTCGACACGCCGTCGGCGATCGAGGCGATCGATGCGGCTGCGGCGGCTGGCCTGGGCGTGTCCGAGGCGGCGGCCCTGCTCGGCGTCGCCACCGACCGTTCGGTGGTGCTCGGCGCCGACTGAGCGCCGGGTGCCCGTGTCCAGCGGGTGATCGCGAGGTGGTCGGTGGCCGCCGCCGGTGTGAAGCCTCGGTAAACCCCGGGTCGGTGTCGCGACCTCGTACTACGCTTCGGCGCGATGTCATTCGGCTGATCGGGAAGGAGGGGACGTGGCGAGGAACGCAGGTCAGATCCAGGGACTCGCCCGTGCCGTCCTCACGCCGCCGTTCCGGTTCCTCTGGAAGGTGACCACCGAGGGCCTGCACCACGTTCCCCAGGGCGGCGGGGCGATCATCGCCCCCAACCACATCTCGGTGCTCGACTCGTTCGTCGTGCCGCTCGTGCTGCCCCGCCGGATCACCTACGTCGGCAAGGCGGAGTACCTCGACGACTGGAAGACCAGGTTCCTGTTCCCGGCGATGGGCATGATCCCGATCGATCGCTCGGGTGGCGACGCGGCCGCCGCGGCGCTCGATGCGGCGGCGGGCCTGCTCGAGGCCGGTGAGCTGTTCGGCATCTACCCCGAGGGCACACGGTCCCGTGACGGGGTGCTCCACAAGGGACACACCGGCGTGGCCCGGCTCGCACTGCGCACGGGTGCACCCATCGTGCCCGTGGGCATCATCGGCACCGATGCGGTGCAACCGCCGGACGCCCGCTTCCCGCTCCCGTTCCGCCGGGTCCACATCCGGTTCGGCCGTCCGGTCGACCCGGCCCGGTACGGGGGTCGTGCCGATGATCGCATGGTCCTGCGCCAGATCACCGACGAGGTGGTCTACGAGATCCGCAATCTCACCGGGCAGGACTACGTCGACACGTACGCCAGTCGTCCGGTGCCGGCGGCCATCCCTGCGACTGCGCCCGAACCCGGCACGGAGCCGGTCGCGCCGGTCGTGCCGATCCGACCCGAGGTCGCACCGCCCGCCGCCGCGTCCCGGCCCGCGGTCGTGGTTGCGTCCGCGGCGGCCGGCTCGGGCGAACTGCCGGCCGGACTGTTCGACGACGATGCCAGCGCCGAGCGTCGCTCGTCGGCGTCGGTGCTCGTCGCACAGCCGTTCGAGCTCGATCTCGCCTTCGCCTGACCCCGGCTGCGGTGTGACCGCGTGACCGCGTGGCCTGTGGCGTCAGTCCCGGACGACCCGCACGGTGACCTCGTCGACGCCCGGATCGGCGACCACGGTCAGCCGCCCGGCATTCGGGGCGGACGTGACGGACCCGCCCTCGACCGCGGTGGCGTATCCGGTCGGGTACACGCGGCCGGGGACCACGATGCTGGTCGGCGCGTCGACGGCAGGGTCGGGCGTGAAGCGCAACAGGTACGACCCGGAGGCGGGGTCGAAGCGCTGCTCGAGCGGAGTCCCCGCCGTGGCCTGGGCCGAGGTGCGGACGATCTGAGACTCCACGACATCCGGGTAGCGACCGGACGCCCAGTGGAACCAGCTCAGCAACCGCTCGTCGGCGAGCCGAGCCGGAATCGTGGCGTTGAGCGGACTCGCGGAGGCGCCGAACTCGGTGAGCAGCGCCGGCGTGCCCCACCGGTCGGCCAGGTTGAGCGCCCGGTTGAAGCCCTGGGTGAACGCGCCCTCGCACAGCTCGACGGCGGCGGGCGGCGGCTCCTCGGGCGTGCCGCCGTCGGTGTAGAGGCAGTAGGTGTGGAACGCATGGCCGACCGGTCCGTCGTCGGCGCTCGGCCCCGGGAGCTGGGTGTCGGAGTACATGGGGAACAGTGCCTGCGGCGTCCACCACACGGGGACGTCCGGATCGACCTGTCGGACCGCGGCGGTGATGCGTTCGTTGTTGCGAGCGGTGGCAGCGTCGAGTCCGGGGCAGTCGTTGAGTGCGCACGCCACGATCTGGCCACCCGGATACGGCTCGTTGATCAACTCGAGCCCGATGACGTTCGGTGCATCCGCCGTCGCCTCGGCGATGGCCGCGACACCGATGCCGTAGGCGTCGACGACTCCGAGTCCGGGAGCCACCGGAACGTTCGCCCACCAGTCGTCCCACTGGCGGGTGGAGCGGGGGCTGGCGTACGCGGCCGCCCAGCCGATGTCGAGGCCGGCGGGTGTCTGGTCGGACAGCGCCGCGGCGTCGGGCGTGGTCGCCCAGGTCGGCATGCCCCAGAAGACGTCCTGGTGGAAGTCGAGGATGACCCACAGCCCACGCTCGGCGAGCTGATCCACGCGCTCCCGAACCGCGGCCACGTAGTCGTGGTCGATGACGCCGGGTTGCGGCGAGACCGATGCGGGCCACACGCCCAGTCGGATGCCGTTGAACCCGTCCCGGGTGACCCGGTCCAGGTCGGCGTCACCCAGGTTGGTGCCGTCGAAGGAGCTGAGGAACGGCGCCGACTTGGCCACCGAGTTGAGCCCGTGGATGAGCACCGTTCGGCCGGAGGCGTCGACCAGGTCGCGACCTCGCATCCGCATGGGGCCGATCAGGTCGGCCGTCGGATCGGCGACGACCGGCGAGGTGGGTCCGATGGCCACCGTCGGTTGGG
>CAJBIS010000007.1 GCA_903953195.1 uncultured Actinomycetes bacterium | reverse complement strand
TCTACCTGGTCGGTGGTGTCGTGCGGAACCTGTTCGTGGACCAGTCGCTCGTCGAGCCCGGCGACGACATCGACCTCACCACCGACGCGACGCCGAGCCAGATCAAGGCGATCGCGTCACCGGTGGTCGACGCGCTCTGGACCACCGGTGAGCGGTTCGGCACCATCGGCGTTCAGCTCGCCGGTCAGAACATCGAGATCACCACCCACCGCGCCGAGGCCTACCGTCCCGACAGCCGCAAGCCGGACGTGGAGTTCAGCACCGAGGTGCTCGACGACCTGTCGCGGCGCGACTTCACGATCAACGCGATGGCGCTCGAGGTCACGTCGAGCGCGCCCGAGCTCATCGACCCGTTCAACGGCCTCACCGATCTCGCCGACGGGGTGCTGCGCACGCCGTTGTCCGCGGAGGAGTCGTTCGCGGACGATCCGCTGCGCATGCTGCGGGCCGCGCGTTTCATCGCCCGGTACGGCGTGCAGCCGACCGACGAGCTGGTCGCGGCGGTTCGGTCGGGCTTCGAGCGGCTCGGGATCGTGTCGGCCGAACGCATCCGTGACGAACTCTGCAAGCTCGTCGTCGTCGATGACCCGTCCGCCGGACTGTGGTTCATCCATGACACCGGGCTCGCGAGCATGTTCCTGCCCGAGCTGCCCGACATGCGACTCGAGCAGGATCCGATCCACCGGCACAAGGACGTGCTGACCCACACGATCGCCGTGGTGGCACAGGCGGAGCGACGGCTGCTCGTGCGGCTGGCGGCGCTCTTCCATGACGTCGGCAAACCCAAGACCCGGTCGCTCGGTCCGAAGGGGATCTCGTTCCACCACCACGAGGTGGTCGGCGCACGGATGACCCGTGATCGGATGCGCGAACTGCGGTTCTCGAAGCAGATGGTCGACGACGTGACGCAACTCGTCTACCTGCATCTCCGGTTCCACACGTACCAGATGGGGTGGAGCGATTCGGCGGTGCGGCGATTCGTCCGCGACGCCGGACCGTTGCTCGACGATCTCATCGCGCTGACCCGCGCCGACTGCACCACCCGCAACCAGCGCAAGGCCGATGCCCTCGCGCGTCGCATCGACGATCTCGAGGTGAGGATCGCGGAGCTCCAGGCCGCCGAGGCGGTGCGCTCGATCCGACCCGATCTCGACGGTGCCGAGGTGATGGAACATCTCGGGATCGGGCCCGGGCCGGTCGTCGGTCAGGCGCTCGCGCATCTGTTGGAGCTGCGACTCGAACACGGCCCCATGGAGCGGGACGCAGCCCTTGCAGAGCTCGACGAGTGGTACGCCGCCCGTCCGACATGACGCGTGGAGACGGCCGGGTCGGTACCCGGCCCGACGTTGACTGACCTGAGGAGGTCCGGATGACAGGCATCGTGGTGGGAGTCGACGGCTCCGAGAATTCGCTGGAGGCGCTCCGGTGGGCTGCGTCCGAGGCGCGCCTGCGAGCGTTGCCGCTGCGGGTCGTCGGTGCGTTCACCAGCCCGGTGATGGCCAGCGGCTACGAGGTGGCGGCCCCGGATCCCGAGGAACTCCACTCGGCCTCGTCGGCGATGCTGAACGCCGCGGTCGAGTCCGTGGGCGCCGACGGCTCGCTCGACGGGGTGGAGTGCGTGGCCGAGGTGCTCGAGGGGCACCCGGGTGAGCGCCTCATCGCGCTGTCGGCCGATGCCGACCTGCTCGTGGTCGGCTCCCGCGGTCACGGCGGATTCATGGGCCTGATGATGGGCTCGGTCACCACCTACTGCGTCCACCACGCTGCATGCCCGGTGGTCGTCGTCCGACACCGGGACTGACGAGTCGGTTCCCGACCTTCATCGGACCGGATGGTCCGGGGACGTCAGATGCCGAGCTTGCGTGCCCGCACGACGAGGGTCTCGGGAACCCAGTCGCTGAGCGACGACCGGTGCGGGCTGGTGCCGTCGGCGAGCGGCTGTGGTTCCAGCACGGCGTCCACCCGGAAGTTGGCCCGTGTCAGCGTGGTGAAGATGTCGCTGATCGAGTGGTGGTGCGTGACGCCCTCGTCGCCGCCGGATCGCCAGGCGACCGGCGCATGACTCCATGCGGTCCGTGTGAGCGACGGCGGCTGCTGCTCGTCGGCGTCGTCCTCGAGCATCGAGGCGAACGGGTGGGGGAGCGACAGCAGCAGCGCTGACTCCGGAGTGAGCACCCGGTGGACCTGTCGAACGACCCGGCCGAGGTCCTGCACGCCGGCGAGGGCGTAGACGGAGAGGACCAGATCGACGGCATCGGCCCGCAGGAACGCCAGGTCGGCGAGATCGCTGTGGTGGAACTCGATCTTCACCTCGGCGATCTCGGCTGCGGCCCGGGCCTGGGCGAGGCGGGCGGTCGACGATTCGACGGCGATGACCCGGGCGCCCCGTCGTGCCAGCGCGATGGCGGCCGCACCGGCGCCGCATCCGAGGTCGAGGACCCGCTTGTTCTCGACGGGGCCGATGAGCTTGTTCAGCTGTTCGTGGTCGAGGTCCGGGCCGAGCTGGACGAGGTCGCTGGTGAGCGTCGCACCGTGCGGGTAGCTGGCCGGGTTCAGCGGTTCGGGCCGCCCGCCGTCCGCGACGAGGGCCGGCCGACTGTCCAGGTTGCCGGCGGACGGATGCCGGCGGACGGTGGTCGAGGGGGGAGCCATCCCCGTCATTGTCTCCCACGGTCCGCTGCAGTTGGCGGACCTGCGGCCGCTCGATGAGACGGCTCGCAGGTACGCTTTCCAACCGTGCCGTTCATCCAGCCGTCTGCGCCCGGTCGGCCGGGCACTGCGCCGGGCAGCGTCGACTACCGGTTCGCACGCCGCAAGCTGCTCCAGCAGGTCCGCTCGGGCGAGACCGACCGGAGCGAGGTCTGCGACGCGCAGCGCGAACTGCTGCGGATTGCCGAGCACTGTTCGCAACGCGCCACGACGCCCTGTCCGGTCTGCGGCGAGTCGACGCTGCGCATCGTGCGGTTCGTCTTCGGTCCGAGGCTCCCGTCCGGTGGTCGGGTGGTGTCGACCCGGGCCGAGCTCCGCAAGCTCGCGGCGGGACCGGCCGGGCGGCGTTGCTACACCGTTGAGGCCTGTCTGGGCTGTCGGTGGAACCACCTCATCGAGGTGGTTCCGCTCGCCGGCCCACGGGCGGCGACCTGAGCGTCGCCGCCGCGATCACGACACGGTGGGTACCGGTTCGACCACCCTCCGCCGTGCGCCGACGGGACACGACGGGGCTGACCGGGCAGACTCGTCAGGTCCACCTGACGTGCCATGACTGACTCGACCTCCACGACCCCGAACCGCCGGAGCATCTTCTGGCGGATGCGAGCGCTCTTCTACGGACTGCTGGTGTTCGGTGTCGTCGCCATCGGGGGTCTCTGGACTGCGCTCAACACGTTGAAGCTGCCGCCCGAGCAGCGTCCCATCGAGACCTCGTTCGTGTGTGACATCGAGGTCGCCGACGGCGAGTGCGGGTTCGACACCGCGATGGCGCGGCTGAAGGTCGAGGAGGAACGCGTCCTCGTCACCTACGACGACCTGCCACCGGTGCTCGTCCAGGCGGTGCTCGCCGCCGAGGACCGCAAGTTCTTCGACCACAACGGCGTGGATCCGGTCGGGATCACCCGGGCCATCTACCAGGACCTGTTGGGGTCGAGTGAGTCCCAGCAGGGTGGTTCGACGATCACGCAGCAGTACGTGAAGAACGTGTACCTGACATCGGAACGGACCTTCGACCGCAAGCTCCGCGAAGCGGTGCTGGCCATCAAGCTCGAGCGAGAGCTCGGCAAGCGCGAGATCCTCACCCGCTACCTGAACGAGATCTACTTCGGACGCGGTGCCTACGGGGTCGAGGCGGCATCGAGGACCTACTTCGGGATCCCGGCCAAGGACCTCGATCTGGCACAGGCCACCTACCTGGCCGGGCTGATCCGCTCGCCCGAGACCGCAGACGCGACCCAGCACCCCGACGTCGCCGACCAGCGGCGCAGGTCCGTGCTGGTGGGCATGGTCAAGGAGGGCTACATCACCCAGGCCGACGCCGATGCCGCTGCGGCGACGCCGTGGGTCACCGAGCCGACCGAGCGTGACGACGGCTCCGTCCAGCCGGCGACGATCCGGGCCCGTGTCACCGAGGTCACCGACTTCGGACCGGTGAAGTACGAGGACATCGGCTCGGAGTACTGGGTCGACTGGGTGCGGCTGCAGCTGCGCGCCCGGTTCGGCCCGGGTGCCGAGACCCGCGGGTTCCGGGTGTACACGACGTTCGACCCGAAGCTGCAGTCCGACGCGGTCGAGTCGGTGGACGGGTACCTGTCCGACGCCGACGGCCCGCTCGGTTCGTTGGTCGCGGTCGACAACGACGGTCGGGTTCGGGCCATGGTCGCCGGTCGCGACTACGACTCGAGCAAGGTGAACCTCGCCATGGGCGTCGCCGGCGGTGGAGCGGGCCGGTCGCCCGGCTCCACGTTCAAGCCGATCGCGCTCGCCGCGTTCGTCGAGGACGGGTTCTCGATCCAGTCCCGGTTCGAGGCACCTCCGACCACCCAGTTCCCGGGCATCGAGGGCGACGACGGTGGCCCGTGGTCCCCGGCGAACTACGACCGTGCCGGCCATGGCGTGCAGACGGTCGAGCAGGCGACCTGGCAGTCGACCAACACCGTCTACGCGGGGATGGCCGACACGGTGCAGCCGGCCCGCATCGCCGACATGGCGAACCGGTTGGGGGTCACCGCCGAGCTGAAGCCGGTGTACGCGCTCGTCCTGGGCGCCGAGGGCGTGTCGGTGATGGACATGGCCTCGGCGTACTCGACGCTCTCGCGGCACGGCCTTCGGATCAACCCGTACATCATCCGGCGCATCGAGGACTCGGACGGCAACGTGGTCTTCAACGCCGTCACCGATGTCGAACGCACCCAGGCGGTGAGTCCTGACGTGGCGGACACCGTCACGAACGTGCTGACCGGAGTGATCTCCAAGGGCACCGGGAAGGCAGCGGCGTTCGGTTCTCCGGCGGCCGGGAAGACGGGCACCACCGATGACGCGAAGGACGCCTGGTTCGTCGGCTACACGTGCAATCTCACGGCGGCCGTGTGGATGGGCTACGAGAATCCCAGGACGATGACCGTCGGTGGCGGCGGTCAGATGTCGGGTGGCGCCACCCCGGCGAGAATCTGGCGGTCGTTCATGTCGCGGGCGACCGCCGGCGACGACGACTGCAGGTTCCCCAAGATCGACGTCGGCGAGAAGGTGCTGAACGGTGAGTACTCGCCGACGCGCCCGGTCCCCAGCACGCCGTCGACCAGTGCGCCATCGAGCAGTTCCACGACCAGCGTGCCGTCATCGAGTTCGACCTCGGTGCCCCGGTCGACGACGACGGTGCGGCCGCCCACCACGGCACCGCCCACCACTGCACCGCGTCCGACGACCTCCGCTCCGCCTACGACGGCGCGCACGGGCTGAGGATGGCGACGATGTCGGGGGAGGCGTGCGGCAGCTGCGGACGCGACGGCGAGGATCTCGAGACGGTCCAGCGCGTCTACCTGGATGCGCCTGCGCCGGGTGCGTCCGAGCGTGGCCACGACGCCACGGATGACTCACCGGGCTACACGCTCACCGACGACATCGAGCAGTGGTGCCCCACCTGTCGCCTGACGTTCCCGCACCTACCGGTCGACCCCTCCTGACGTCCCTTCTGACGCGCCGTTTCGGCCCGGTGTCCGGGCCGGATCGGGCTGGGAGTTTTTCTCAGGATCGGGGCTTGGATTCCCGGGGGTGATGGGCGTACGGTGAACACGTCGGCCGGCAGCCACAGGGCGCTGGACCAACTCAGGAGGTGGCCACATGGCTCCATCCGCTCGGACAACGTCGGTTGCTCGATCCACGGTTCCTGCCGTCCGGTCGGCCAAGGTCAACCGGGGTGATGCCCCGTTGGTCATGGTCACGGCCTACGACGCTCCCGGGGCCCGGATCGCCTCGGAGGCCGGGGTCGACATGATCCTGGTCGGCGACTCGGTGGCGATGGTCGTGCTCGGCTACGACGACACCCTCCAGGTGACGGTCGACGACCTGGCACATCACGTCGGCGCCGTGGCTCGGGCCAAGCCCGACGCCCTCATCGTGGGTGACCTGCCGTGGCTCAGCTACCACGTGTCGAGCGAGGACACGGTCCGGAACGCGGCACGGCTCATCCTCGCCGGCGCCCAGTGCGTGAAGCTCGAGGGCGGCCGCAAGCGGGTGCCGATGATCGAAGCGCTCGTCGACGCCGAGATCCCCGTGATGGGGCACCTCGGTCTCACCCCGCAGTCCGTCCACGCCATGGGCGGGTTCCGGGTGCAGGCCAAGGAGTCGGAGGCCGCCCTCCAGCTGGTCGCCGACGCCAAGGCGCTCCAGCACGCCGGGTGCTTTGCGATCGTGCTCGAAGGCGTTCCCGACGAGGTGGCCCGAATGGTCACCGACGCGCTCGACGTCCCGACGATCGGGATCGGTGCCGGTCGCCACTGCGATGGTCAGGTGCTCGTGTTCCACGACGTCCTGGGTCTCGAGGACCGGATCGTGCCGAAGTTCGTGCGCCGGTACGCCTCGTTGAAGGAGGACGCCGTCGCCGCCGTCGGGGCGTTCGCCTCGGACGTCCGGTCGGGGGCGTTCCCGTCGGACGACGAGTCGTATCACCTCAACGCCGAGCAGGCCGAGGCCCTCTCGCTCTACGGCGCCGAGGCCTGAACCGACAACGATCGCGGCGGTCGCCCCGGTCACTGTCACACCCCGGGTCCAGCATGACGGGGTGACGATCACTGGCTCCGACTGGAACCGCTCACCGGGGGTGGGTCTACACTCACGCCGTCAACATCGCCCGGGTTCACCCGGGTCCCTGTCCTGCAGATCGCAGGACCCTCACGGCTCACTGAGTCGAGGTCCAGAGGGAGGAACCGAATGGCCACTCGCGCCTACGAGCTCATGATCATCGTCGACCAGGACGTCGACGACGCCGCCAACACCGCCGTCCTCACCCGGGTGCAGGAACAGGTGAGTGCCGACGGCGGCACGGTGCCCAAGGTGGACAAGTGGGGGCGGCGGCGTTTCGCCTACCCCATCAACCACAAGAACGAGGGCGTCTACACGGTGCTGGAGATCGTCACGGACGCGCCCAACCTCGATGAGGTGGACCGCTTCCTCCGACTCGCGGACGACGTCGTCCGCCACAAGCTCATCCGGCTCCCCGATGACGAGGCCGCCCGCCGCGGTCTGCTCGCCGGTGCCGGCGAAGGGAAGGACTGACCCATGGCAGGCAACTACGTGGAGCTCATCGGCAACCTCACTCGGGATCCGGAACTCCGGTTCATCCCCAGTGGCGCTGCGGTGGCCAACTTCGGGATCGCGGTCAACCGCCGCTGGCGGAACACGCAGACCAACGAGTGGGACGAAGAGGTCTCGTTCTTCGACGTGGTCTGCTGGCGTGATCTCGCCGAGAACGTGACCGAGTCGCTCACCAAGGGCAATCGAGTCATGGTGAGCGGGCGTCTGCAGACCCGTTCGTGGGAGACGGACAACGGCGAGAAGCGATCGAAGGTCGAGATCCTCGCCGACGAGGTGGGACCGAGCCTGCGGTGGGCGACCGCTCAGGTGACCAGGACCGAACGCCGGGACGGCGGCGGCGGGGGCGGTTTCGACGCCCCGATGCCGTCCGAGCCGCCGGCATACAGCCAGGATGAGGAGCCGTTCTGATGGCGAAGGTGCAACCGAAGCGTGGCAAGCCCAAGGACTCGGGCCGCAAGATGAAGAAGAAGGTGTCGGTCCTCAACACCGAGGCCGTCACCTACGTCGACTGGAAGGATGTGAACCTGCTCCGCCGGTTCATGTCGGACCGGGCCAAGATCCGGGCCCGCCGGGTCAGTGGCAACGACACCCAACAGCAGCGTGAGGTGGCCAAGGCCATCAAGAACGCTCGTGAGATGGCGCTCCTGCCGTACACGAACCGAGTGACCACCCAGCGGGGTGGGCGCCGTGGCGACCGCGACGGCGACGATCGTCGTGGGCCGCGTCAGGATCGTGAGCGTCCGGCCGCCGATGCCTCCAGTGAGGGGTCATCGGAGGAGTTCGAGCCGATCGAGAACACCGCGGTCGAGAATGTCGAGGTCGAGGCCACCGAGACGGTGGAGGCGGAGTCGTGAGCTCGGTGAAGGTGATCCTCCGCAGCGACGTCGCCGGTCTCGGCAAGCGGGGCGATGTGGTCGAGGTGTCCAAGGGGTATGCCCGGAACTTCCTCGAACCCCGATCGCTCGCGCTGCCGGCCACGGCGGGTTCGGAGCAACAGGCCGAGTCCATGCGCCGTGTCCGCTCGATCCGTGACGCCAAGGACCGGGAGGCCGCCGAAGAGGTGGCCACCCGTCTGGTTCCGACCCCGATCACCATCGAGGTCCGTGCCGGTGAGGGTGGTCGACTGTTCGGCTCCGTGACCGCTGCCGACGTGGTGGACGCGGTGCAGGCACAGACCGGTATCGAGATCGACCGGAAGCTCCTGGTGCTCGACGAGCCGATCAAGGAAATCGGGTCGCACATGGTCGTGGCCCGACTCCACGCCGACGTCGAGTTCCCGATCACGGTCGAGGTCGTCGCCAGTTGATTGCGGTGGATGACGCCCGGCCGTCGTCCACAGGTGCATCGTTCGTCCACAGGCGGACCCACAGGTCATCCCCCGTGAATTCAGAGGGTCTTCCTCTGGATGACCACAGGCAGATCATCAGAGGATGTGGGTGATGTCGCAGCCACCCGATTCCCCGTCCGACTCGTCACGGATTCGTGTCCCGCCGAGCAACCTCGATGCGGAGCAGTCGCTCCTGGGGGCGATGCTGCTGTCGGAGCATGCCGTGTCCGTCTCGGCGACGATGGTGCAGTCGGACGACTTCTACAAGCCGGCGCACCGCCACATCTTCGAGGCGATCCAGTCGCTGTACGCGTCGGGCCGCGGCATCGACCCGCTGACCGTCGCCGAGGAACTCGATCGCGCCAACCTGCTCGATGCCGTCGGTGGCGCCGCCACGCTGGTCACCCTGCAGGCCAACACGCCGGCGATCACGAACGCCGAGCACTACGCGCGGATCGTCGAGGAGAAGGCGCTCCTCCGCAAGCTGATCGCCGCCGCCAACGACGTCGCCGAACTCGGATACAGCCCGATGGACGACATCGAGAAGACCATCGACTCGGCCGAGAGCATGATCTTCGCTGTGGCGCAGCGACGTGCCACGGATTCACTCGCGGAACTGTCGCCGCTCCTCGACCGCACACTCGAACAGCTCGAGGAGCTCTACGAGCGCGGCGACGCGATCACGGGGACGCCGACGGGCTACACCGATCTCGACAACCTGCTGTCGGGACTGCAGCCCGGTGCGCTGCTGGTGATCGGTGCCCGCCCCGCCATGGGCAAGAGCGCGTTCGCCCTCGGACTCGCCGCACATGCGGCGGTGCGCGAGCAGCTGCCCGTGATGTTCTTCTCGCTCGAGATGAGCCACCTCGAACTCACCCAGCGTCTGATCGCGGCCGAGGCCCGGGTCGATGCCACGAAACTGCGGACCGGCCGCCTGACCGACGCCGACTGGACGAAGATCACCAAGGCCATGGGCCGGCTCGGCGAGGCGCAGCTGTGGATCGATGACAATCCGGCGCTCACGGTCATGGAGATCCGGGCCAAGGCCCGGCGGCTGCAGGATCGACTGGGCACGAAGCTCGGGCTGATCGTGGTCGACTACCTGCAACTCATGCAGGGCCGGAGCTCCTCCGAGAGCCGGCAGGTCGAGGTCGCCGAGATCAGCCGAGGCCTCAAGGTGCTCGCCCGTGAGCTCGAGGTGCCGGTGGTGGCGCTCTCGCAGCTGTCACGACAGCTCGAGCTGCGAGCCGACAAGCGCCCGATGCTCGCCGACCTCCGTGAGTCCGGTTGCCTCACGGCGTCGAGCACGGTCCTGCGCGCCGACACGGGCGCCGAGGTGACGCTCGGCGAGCTCGAGGCGAGCGGCGAACGCGACGTGCCGGTCTGGAGTCTGGACGAGAACTGGAAGCTCGTCCCGGCCACGATGACGCACGCGTTCCCCAGCGGGACGAAGGAGGCCTTCCGTCTCGAGCTCGCGTCCGGGCGGGTGGTCGAGGCGTCGGCCAACCATCCGTTCCGCGAGGTCGGTGGCTGGTCCCGGCTGGACGAGCTGCAGGTCGGCTCACGGATCGCGGTGCCGCGGCGTTTCGGCGTGCCCGAGCACACCCGCCCGCTCGCCGACGTGACCGGGTCGGCGCGCCGCTCGGATCTCCTCGCTCTCGCCGAGCGGGTCGCGTCCGAGGGCGCACTACCGGAGGGTGTGGACGCACTCGGCGTTGCCGATCTGGCCCAGCTCCTGGCCGCGGTGTGCGATCGCCTCGGTTCCGTGAGCGTGACGACCCTGCGCGGTCGGCCGTTGGTGCGGGTGTTCGCCACCAGTCGGCACCGTCGCCTGCTCGGGGACCTGCAGCGGCTGCTCCTCCGGTTCGAGGTGCAGTCACGCGTGTGTCTCGTCACCGGTCGGCGCAACAGCTGGCGGTTGTGGATCCACGGCGCCGACAACCAGCGTCGGTACCTGCGGTCCATCGCCGCGCTCGGCCCATCGACCGACGTGGCCGAGCTCGCCCTCGAGGCGCTCGGATCCGTCACGGCCAACCCGAACGTCGACACGGTGCCGGCCCAGGTCCGCCACACGGTGGTCGCCGAACTCGAGCGTCTGGGCATGACGCACAGGGAGCTGGCCGCCGAGCTCGGCGAGCAGTACTGCGGTGGCTACCTGCTGGGTACGGCGGCTCGGCCTCGGTCCACGAGTCGTGACCGCCTCGGCAGGATCGCCGAGGCGTGCGACAGCAAGGAACTGGCGGCACTCGCCGAGTCCGACGTGTTCTGGGACGAGGTCGTGTCGATCGAGTCGCTGGGTGAGCAGCCCGTGTTCGACGCCACTGTGCTCGGCACCCACAACTTCGTGGCCAACGGCGTGATCGTGCACAACTCGATCGAGCAGGACGCCGACGTCGTCATGTTCCTCTACCGCGATGAGGTGTACCACCCGGACAGCCCGGACAAGGACACCGCCGAGGTGCTCGTGGCCAAGCACCGCGCCGGCCGCACGGGCGTGGCGCGGCTGGTCTTCCTCGACTACTGCACGCTGTTCGCCAACATGGCGAAGGGCGACTGATCCGCTTCCTCAACGGCCGATCGCCCGACACGCGAGTGAGGGAGGACCGGAGTCCTCCCTCACCACATGACTGCTGGGCCGGTCGCCATTGACCGACCCGATCCACACCGTCGTCTCCGAGCCGGCCATCGCCCATGGCCTCGTGGTCGGTCCGTCCGCGGTGGATCGGTTGTCGTCCGGGGTCGGTTTCGCTACTCGCTCCCCGCCGGCTGAGCGACCAGTCCGTGCCAGCGGTTCTCTGCGTTCCCCAGTTGCCTTGTGACACCTCAGTGGTACCGACGACAGCCTGTCGGTGTCAAGAGGTTCGTCACCCGGAATCCCGGGACGACCGGCGGGTCACGTCGTGCGTGCGCCGGCTCAGCCGGTGACCCAGTCGGGCTGCAGGCTCGGGTCGGGCGCGAAGCCGATCACGTCGGTCGGCGGGTCCTCGAGTTCCGGTGTCGGATCGAACAGTGCCTCGATGGCCTGGGCCCGGTCGTCGTCATCGAGTTCGCGCAGATCACAGCACCACTCCACCATGGTGCCGTTCGGATCGTGGGTGTAGACGGACCGACAGAACCCGTGGTTGACGTCGAGCACTTCGAGCCCCAGATCCAGCCACCGTTTCCTGCGGGCCTCGAGGTCGTCGGTGTCCGTCGCGTGGAACGCCAGATGGTTGACCCACTCGGGGAGCCCGACCGAGCGGGACATGGCTCCGTCGACGGGCGGGTAGTCGCCGTGCAGGTCCCAGAACGCGATCATGCCGGGCCCGCCGTCATGGACGTCCGGGTTCCGGTAGAAGACGTGCTTCGCCCAACCGCCCTCGGGTGTCGGTCCGACGACCGTCTTGACCAGCTCGAAGCCCATCGCCTCGGTGTAGAAGTGATGGGTGGCCTCGAGTTTCGCGGTGGCCAGTGCCACATGGTGATAGCCCACGTCGTCCTCCTCGTTCCGGTACCCGACGCCGCGCACCGATGTCTGCCGATGTTATGACGATCGGCCTCGTGGGAGCTCGGGAACGCAGTCGGGCTGTCGTACGCTCGCAGTGTGAGTGACGAGACCACCGGCTCGGCGACACCGGGCGATCCCGCGTCAGCCCCCGATGCTCCTGCCGCCCCTGCGGTGGGGGGCATCGATCGCCGCAAGCAGGTGGTCGCCGGCCTGATCACCCTCGTCGTGCTCGTGATCGTGTTCGCCGGCGTGTTCCCGAAGTTCGCGAACTACAGCGACGCGTGGTCGTCGATCCAGCAGATGTCGGTGGCATCGGTCGCGGCGCTGCTGGCGGTGACGGTGCTCAACATCGTGATCTACGTGTTCCCCTACATGGCGGCCCTGCCGGGGATCCGGTTCCCGGACGCGTTCGTCGTCCGCCAGACGTCGTTCATGATCTCGAACGCGGTGCCGGCGGGTGGCGCGTTCGGTCTCGGAGTGCAGTACGCGATGTTGAGTGGCTACGGCTTCGGCGCGGCCGAGGCGTCGTCGGCCATCGCCGTCACCAGCGTCTGGAACCTGCTCGTCACATTGGCACTTCCCGCGCTCGGCCTGCTCGTGGTGCTCATCGAGGGCGACGCGACCAGCAATCAGATCATCGGTGCCGTCGGTGGCCTCGTCGCCATCGTGGCGATCGTCGGGGCGATGGTGGTCGTGCTGCGCAGCGAGTCGTGGGCCCGTCGCATCGGCGGCTGGGGTGATGCCGTCGTCCACCGGTTCCGCCCGTCGAGCGCGGACGACGCCGTCACCGCCGGTGTCGTCCGCTTCCGAGTGCAGACCTACGACGTGGTGGCCAAGCGGTGGCGGTCGTTGACGGTCACCAACTTCGCCCAGCAGTTCAGTCAGTTCTTCGTGCTGTTGGTTGCGGTCTACGGGCTCGGCGGACGCAGCACCGGCGTCAACCCCGCAGAGGTCTTCGCCGCGTTCGCCATCGCCCGCCTGGCCGGGTTCATCCCGGTCACGCCCGGCGGTCTCGGGACGGTGGACGCCGCACTGGTGGCGCTGCTCTCGGCATTCGGCATGGACAAGAACCTGGCGCTCGCCGCCGACCTGTTGTGGCGTGCCGCCACGTTCATTCCGCAGATCGTGATCGGCATCATCACGTTCCTGATCTGGCGGGTGCAGGCCGCCCGACGCGCCCGATCAACGGCCGCGACCACCTGAGGTCATGGGCGTCCCGGTCAGGCGGGGCCGGCCTCGAGGAGTGGCGTCGGCGCCGGCCCACGGCATGCAACCCGGAGGCGGGCGAGGTAGTCGCGGCGGCTGACCTCGACCACACCCATGCTGGCCAGATGCGGTGTCTGCCACTGGACGTCGACGAGTGAGTCCTCGACGGACTGCATGATCCCGTCGAGGTGCACCATCGCCGCCTTCGACGCGTCGGTGGCGCGATGGAACATCGACTCGCCGGCGAAGAACGCCCCGATCGACACCCCGTAGAGGCCGCCGACGAGTTCACCGTCCTGCCAGACCTCGATGCTGTGCGCCCAGCCGCTGTGGTGCAGACGTGCGTAGGCCTCGACGACCGCCGGCGTGATCCAGCCGTGCGGCCGGGCCGGGTCGCCGCAGGCCTCGACGACGCGTTCGAAGCACGTGTCGATCGTGAACTCGAATCGCCGGAGGTGGCGAGCCAGGGTCCGGGACCGGTGCACGCCTCCGGCGGGGAGGATCGCTCGCGGGTCGGGTGAGAACCAGCCGAGTTGGCGCCGACCCAGCGGCATCGGGAAGTAGCCGGCTCGGTACGCCTCGAGCAGCGTGCCGGGTTCGAGGTCCCCGCCCACGGCGACGGGCTCGTCGCCCGGCGCGTCCGTCGGATCAGGGAACGCCCAGGGACTGGGCGGCGGTTCGACGGGTGGGGGAGCCGTGGCCTGACTCAGCGCTTGCTGTAGTCGTAGAACCCGGCGCCCGACTTCCGACCGAGCTGGCCCGCCGCCACCATGCGGCGGAGCACCGGCATGGCGGCGTAGTTCGGGTCGCGGAACTCGTCGTAGAGGGCGTCGAGGATCGCCACCGACGTGTCGAGGCCGACGAGGTCGAGCAGCGCGAGCGGCCCCATCGGGAAGCCGCAGCCGCCCTTCATGGCCGAGTCGATGTCCTCGGCCGAGGCGGTGCCGTTCTCGAGCATGCGCACGGCGTTGTTGAGGTAGGGGAAGAGCAGCGCGTTCACGATGAACCCCGCCCGGTCCTTGACCTCCACCGGCGACTTGCCGCACGCCTCGGCGAACGCCCGGCACTCGGCGATCGTCTCGTCGGATGCCGTCAGCGGCCGAACGATCTCGACGAGGGCCATCGCCGGAGCGGGATTGAAGAAGTGCACGCCACAGACCTTGTCGGCGCGCCCGGTCGACACGGCCATCTCGACGACGGGCAGGGTCGAGGTGTTGGTCGCGAGGATGGTCGACTCCTTGCAGATTCCGTCGAGTTCGGCGAACAGTGCCCGCTTGATCTCGAGGTCCTCGACGACGGACTCGATGACCAGGTCGCAGTCGGCGACCTGCGCCAGGTCGTCGGTGGCCGAGACCCGGGCCCGGACCTCGTCGGCGGTGGCCTGTTCGAGCTTGCCGCGCTCGACCTGCTTGGCGAGCGACTTCTCGAGCGAGGTCAGCATGGCGTCCGCCGTGGCCTGCTGCCGCGACCGGAGCACCACTTCGTAGCCCGACTTGGCCGCCACCTCGGCGATGCCGGAGCCCATGATGCCGCTTCCCAGAATTCCCACACGTTCGATCGTCATGGCGGCGATGCTAGCGAGCGGGCACGTGGTGATCCCAAGCCGTGGGCGTCGAGGCGTGGCAGGCTGCGGTGGCGGGCGCGCTCGGGTGCGCCGCCCGACGAGGCCGACCGAGGAGCTCGACGACGATGAGCGGAACCCTGGTGCTGGTGGGCGGTGCGGAGTGGGGCGACGACTGCACGTTCGATGCCGAGTTGTTCGCCACGTTGGACCGCACGCTGGTGGTGCCGACGGCACTGGCGTACGAGCAGCCCGGCCCGGCCGTCGAGCGGGCCCGGGCGCACTTCGAACCGCTCGGTGTCGCCGTCGACGTGCTCGACGTGTTCCGCCGTCCGCAGGCGATGGACCCGGCGGCGGCCGAGGTCGTCACCGCTGCGGAGTCGATCTACGTGGCGAGCGGATCGCCGATGCACCTGCGCTCGGTGCTGATGGACACACCGCTGCTCGATGCGCTCGTCGGAGCGTGGGCGGGCGGCGCGCTCGTCGCGGTGGCGGGTGAGGCGACGTCGGTGATCTGCACCGACATGGTCGACAGCCGCGGGGGTGCGTTCACCGTCGGACTCGGGCTGATCGACTCCGTCGCGTTCGTGCCGAGGTTCAACCAGTGGTCACCCGAGAAGTGGCGTCGGACGCTGGCGATGGCGCCCGCGGATCGGGCCGTCGTCGGCATCGACGAGTCCACCGCACTCATCCATGCCGGACCGGGCGACTGGCGGGTCGCCGGCGCCGGCGACGTCCACATCTTCGTGAACGGTCGGCAGGCCGGACTCGACGCACTGCCGGAGTCGCTGGCGGGGTCGACGTCCTGAGCCGCCGGTGTCGCGGTCGGCTGCCTGATCAGGCGGGCGACTCGGTGATGGTGACGCTGTTGATGAGCACGACCTCGGTGGGCTCCTGCTGGGCGTTGCCGAGTTGGCCGATGGCGTCCACGACGTCCTGGCCCTCGACCACCTCGCCGAAGCGGGTGTAGTTGGCCGGGTTCAGCTGGACCCCGCCGCCGGGCAGCACCACGAAGAACTGGCTGCCGTTGGTTCCGGGCCCGGCGTTCGCCATGGCGAGCGAGTGGTCGGTGTACGCCTCGGGGCCGCTCGGGAGTTCGTCGCCGAAGTCGTAGCCCAGATCGTTGTTGCCCCAGGGCTCACCGTCACCGTCGCCACCCTGGATGACGAACCCGGGCACGATGCGGTGGAACGGTGTGCCGTCGTAGAAGTGGTACCGGGCGAGCACCACGAAGTTGTTCGCCGCGACCGGCGCGGCGACGGTGTCGAGCGTCGCCGTGAAGTCGCCCTTCGTCGTGGAGAACGTGGCCGTGTAGGTGGCACCGGGATCGAGGCACGACGGTGGCGGCCCGGCGAACTTCTGCACCCGCTTCTGCGACCCCTCGGCGGGCGGACACGGGGTGGCCTCGGTCAGGGTGATGCCCGGCGGGGGTGCCGGCAACGACGCGGCTCCGCCGGCTTCGGTCGTGGTGGTCTCGCCCGGAGCGGTGGTGGTCGGCGCGTCGCTCGACGAGTTGCCGTCGAACAACAGCGCGAACAGGCCGAGGATCAGCGCGACGGCGAGCAGTCCGCCGATCACCGCCATGAGTCGCTGTCGGCGCTGCTGGTGGTTCACCTGTTTGCGGGCCTGTTGCACCCGAGCTGACCGACCCTGCTTCTGGCGTGCGTGCTTCTCTGCGCTGGTACCCACGGCGGGGAGCGTAGCGAAGCCGCGCCGGTCGCCGGTCGCCGGTCCAACCGGTTGGTCGACGGTCAGGGGTCGCCGTGTAGCGTTCGGCCGTGGCTCTGTACGTCCAGAAGTTCGGCGGGACGTCCGTCGCGGACGCCGAACGCATCCGAGGGGTGGCCGAACAGGTCGCCCGCTGCCGTCGCCGAGGCGATCAAGTCGTCCTGGTGGTCTCGGCCATGGGCAAGGAGACCGACGACCTGCTCCGGCTCGCTGCCGAGGTGTCGACCGACCTGCCGGGCCGTGAGATGGACATGTTGATCACCGCCGGCGAACGCAAGGCGATCGCCCTCGTCGCGATGGCGCTCGAGGCCGCCGGCGTCCCCGCGGAGAGCTACACCGGCAGCCAGGCGGGGTTCGTGACCGACACGAACCACCGCAACGCCAAGATCCTCGAGGTCGGCGCGGAGCGGATCCGTGCCGCGCTCGACGCCGGTCGGGTCCCCGTGGTGGCCGGCGCCCAGGGCGTCTCGACCGATCGGGACGTCACGTTCCTCGGTCGTGGTGGGTCGGACACGACGGCGGTGGCGCTCGCGAAGGCGCTCGGGGCCGACGCATGTGAGCTCTACACCGACGTGTCGGGTGTGTTCACCACCGATCCCCGTGTGGTGAGCACTGCCCGACGGATGCACGCCATCACCTTCGATGAGATGCTCGAGATGACCGCCGCCGGGTGTCCCAAACCGGCGATGCGTTCGGTGGAGTACGCGCACCGCCACGGTGTGCCGTTGCACGTCCGTTCCGCGTTCACGTGGGAGCCCGGAACCTGGGTCGTCGAGGAGAGTTCTGACATGGAAGCAGCGTTGATCCGATCCGTCGTCGCCGACTCGAGCGAGGCGAAGATCACCGTCTCGGGGGTGCCCGACGAACCGGGTGTCGCGGCCCGACTCTTCCGCGATCTGGCCGACGCCGACGTGAACGTCGACATGATCGTCCAGAACGTGTCCGAGGGCGGCGTGACCGACATCTCGTTCACGGTGCCCCACACCGACCTCGACCGGGCCATCTCGGTCTGCGAGTCGCAGAGCGCGGTGAGTGGCGCCCAGAAGATCGTGTCGGACCATCGGATCGCGAAGGTCTCGGTGGTCGGGGCGGGAATGAAGTCCAACCCGGGTGTGGCCGCGACGGTGTTCGAGGTGCTCGCCTCGCACGGCATCAACATCGAGATGATCTCCACCTCGGCCATCCGCATCTCGTGCGTCATCGCCGAGGACTCAGCGGACCAGGCGGTGCAGGTGCTGCACGACGCGTTCGAGCTCGACGCCACGACGTTCTGACCGGTCGCCGGGCGCTGTCGGGACGACTCAGGCGCCGACGAGGCTCCGGACCACCCGATCGCACAGCAGGCGCCCCCGCAGCGTGAGCACGAGGCGGCCACCGTCGGCCGCGGCGCGGTCGAGCAGGCCGTCGTCCACCAGCTGTGCCGCGGTCGCGTTGGCGTCGATGTCGAGCTCGGTCGTGGCGAGCCCCTCGCGGAGTCGGATGCCGAGCATCACCTGCTCGACGTGTCGCGCCGTGGCGTCGAGGCGTTCGAACTCCGCCACGGGCAGGCGGCCGCCGAGCACGTCGTCCGACCAGGTCGTCGTGGCGGTGTGGTTCGACCAGCGTCGACCGTCGATGTGGCTGTGGGCCCCCGGGCCGACGCCCCACCAGTGCTCGTTGCGCCAGTAGAGGAGGTTGTGGCGGCATCGGGCCCCGTCGTCGCTCGCGAAGTTGGACACCTCGTACCACTCCAGACCGGCGGCCCGACACGTCACGTCGAGGAACTCGTAGCGGTCCGCGGCGATGTCCGGGTCGGGCTCGCTCAGCTCGCCGTGGCGAACCCTCGCTGCGAGCCGGGTGCCGGGCTCGATGCTGAGCGAGTACACCGACAGATGGTCGACGCCGGTTCCCAGTGCCGCCACCACGCTGGACTCGAAGTCCTCGGCGGTCTCGCCGGGCGTGCCGCTGATCAGGTCGAGTGACACCTGATCGAAGCCTGCTCGGCGGGCGTCACCGACGGAGGCGAGCGCCCGTTCCGGGTCGTGGGTGCGGTCCAGCAGGTCGAGCACGCGGTGTGACCGGCTCTGGTAGCCGAAGGACACCCGCGTGCAGCCGGCGTCGCGGAACCCTGCCAGCGTTCCGGACCCGATGGTGTCGGGGTTCGCCTCGATGGAGATCTCGACGCCGTCGACCACGTCGAGGTTCCGCTCGACCGCGCTGAGGATCGTGGCGACCTCGTCGGGGTGCAGCAGGCTGGGGGTCCCGCCGCCGAGGTACACGGTCTGGACCGTCGGCGCTCGATCACCGAGCCGGCGAGCCGCCAACTCGAGTTCGGCGACCGCCGCGGTGGTCCATGCCCGTGTGGCGTCGCGCACCGAGTCGGCGGGGACGGCCTCGGTGGTGAAGGCGCAGTAGCCGCAGCGCCGGAGACAGAACGGCACGTGCACGTAGATCCCGAACGGGGTCTGGTGCAGCACGTCGTCATCGACGCCGTCGAGCAGCGGTCCAGCGATCGATGTCACGCCCGCAGTCTCGCGGGTGCCGGGGCGACGCAACCCCTTCGCCGCGACCGCGGTGCGGTCGGTACGCTCTGCGCCATGTCCGACGCCCTCCACATCGGCGTCGTCGGCGCGACCGGTCAGGTCGGGTCGGTGATGCGGTCGATTCTCGCCGAACGGTCCTTCCCGGTCGCCTCGATGCGCTATTTCGCGTCGGCGCGCTCGGCCGGGACGAAGCTCGAGTGGGAGGGACAGCAGGTCGAGGTCGAGGACCTCGCGACCGCGGACTTCGCCGGACTCGACATCGCGCTCTTCTCGGCCGGTGGTGCGACGTCGCGGGAGCATGCCGAGCGCGTGGCGGCCGCCGGCGCGACGGTCGTCGACAACTCGTCCGCGTGGCGCATGGACCCGGACGTGCCGCTCGTCGTCGCCGAGGTGAACCCGCACGCGCTGGACGTCATCCCCAAGGGCATCGTCGCCAATCCGAACTGCACGACGATGGCGGCGATGCCGGTGCTCAAGCCGCTCGACGCCGAGGCGGGACTCACTCGACTCGTCGTCAGCACCTACCAGGCGGTGTCCGGTGCCGGCCTGGCGGGCGTGCGCGAGCTCGCCGACCAGATCGCCGCGGTCGGGGCCTCCGCTCCTGATCTGACGTTCGGGGCCGGTGATGTGATCGTGCCCGACCCGACGGTGTTCGTCCGACCGATCGCGTTCGACGTCGTGCCGTTCGCGGGAAGTCTGCTCGACGACGGATCGGGTGAGACCGATGAGGAGGCGAAGCTCCGCAACGAGAGCCGCAAGATCCTCGAGCGTCCGAACCTGCGCGTGAGCGGGACGTGTGTGCGGGTTCCCGTGTTCACCGGGCACTCGCTGTCGATCAACGCTGAGTTCGAGCGTCCGATCTCGCCGGAGCGGGCCACCGAGCTGCTGTCGGCGGCGCCGGGCGTCGTGTTGAGCGACGTGCCCACCCCGCTGCAGGCGGCGGGCGCCGACCCGAGCTACGTGGGTCGGATCCGGGCCGACGAGGGAGCCGAGTACGGACTGAGCCTGTTCGTCTCGAACGACAACCTGCGCAAGGGAGCGGCTCTCAATGCCGTGCAGATCGCCGAGGCACTGCTGGCTCGACGCTGAGCCGAGTCGCTCAGGGCGGGTTGTCGACGTAGCGACGGGCGGCGTCCTCGAGTGAGAGCCCGAGTTGGTTCGCGAGCGACGCCAGCCAGGCCAGCACGTCACCGAGTTCGTGGAGCTGCTGGTCCTCGGTGCCCTTCCGGACCGCCTGGGCGAGCTCGCCGGTCTCCTCGCACAGCCAGGCGATCGTCGACGGGATGCCACGCTCCCGGTCGGTCTCGCCGTAGAGCTGATCCATCAGGTCCTGGAACGCGCCGATCTCCACGCGCCAACTGTGGCACAGGTCGTTCAGCGACCGAGGGCCGTCACTTCATGAACTCCTGGACCGTGAACACGGTGCGGTAGCCGTTGCAGTTGCCCCACACGGCGGCGGTGCCGACCTGGGTGAACACCGGATCCATGATGTTGGCCCGGTGCGACGGTGAGTTCAGGTACGCCGTGTGGATCTGCGGGATCGAGCCGCCCTTGCCGACGTTCTCGCCGAGCTTGTACCAGTTCGGCGGCGCGCCGTCGGCGAGACGGGAGTGCTTGAGCGCACAGATGCTGCGCAGGTTCTGGGCCCACAGGTCGGCCTTCAGGTCGAGGATGGCGTTCGGGGCCAACTGCGACAGGCCGGCCTGGGCCCGACTCTGGTTGATGAGGTCACGGACCTGCGCACGCTCGGGATCGGCGGCCTCGCAGGAGGTCAGGGCGCCGCTCGCGAGGCTCAGACCGAGAATGGAGACCAGGGCCACGATCCAGCGCCGGGCGCGCCGCGAGGCGGTCCGGTGCCTGATCATGGGGACGGGAGGTCTGGTCACAGGGAGAGGTATCGGTCGGTTCGGCCGGGGTGCTTGACAAATGGTTCGGCCGGTGGGCCCACCGATGAAGGTACCGGGAGGTGGCCCGGGTCGCTCATCGGTCCATTCGACGAGCACCGCGCTCGAGTGGGGTGGCGGGGGGAATTCCGGCACCCGGCCCTTGCAGGCCGGGTGCCGTGGTGGTCGGGTGGGGGAGATTTGAACTCCCGGCCTCCTCGTCCCGAACGAGGCGCGCTGCCAAACTGCGCCACCACCCGAGGAACGGCCATCGTATCCGCGCGGACACCGACGGCGGAAACGGAGCCGTGTCGACTCAGACGGTGGGTTCGGTGGCGAGGATCTCGTCGATCGTCGCGCGCAGCCGGATCGCGTCGAGCGGCTTCACCAGCCACGCGTCGGCGCCGGACTGCCGGGCGAGGAAGACATCGGCGTCGCGATCGCACAGCACGATGATCCGCTGGGGAGCGAGCCGCCCGGCGCCCGACTCGAGTCGGAGGTCCCGACAGGTGGCCATCCCGCCCATGTTGCCGATCTGCAGGTCGAGCACCACCACGTCGGCGCCGACCTCGTCGACGGCATCGAGCACCTGTCGGCCCTCGGTGACCCGGGCGAGGCGGGTGTCGGCATCGACCACGGCGGCGTCGACCACGGCCGCCAGATCATCGTCGTCGCAGGCGAGCAGCACGGTCGTCACGCCAGGCAGGCTAGCCAACGCCACCGTCGTCCTCCGCATCGAAGATCACGTCGCCGAGTTCACCGAGGGCGCTCAGGTCGGTCACCTCACGCGGCTGGATCGGAACCCGGACGACCGGGGCCGGGGCCACCCGCTCGGCCAGTCCGGCGAGGTGCTGTTCCTCGGCGCGACCCAGTTGCCGGGCGTCGGCGAGGCACGTGTACAGGTCGCCGAGTGGCGTTCCCGCCAGCGTGCGCGCTCGCTCCCGGACGGCGTCGCCTCCGAGCTCGGCGCGGTCCTCGAGGTCGAACGTGGGCTGCATCCGGTTGACGATCAGCCCGCGGACGTCGATCCCTGCGTCGGCGAGCCGGTCGGCGAAGTAGCCCGCCTCGGCCACGGTGTCGGCCTTGGGCGACGCGACGAGCACGAACGCGGTGCCAGCCTCACGGAGCAGCTCGTCGACCCGCTCGGCTCGACGCGCGAAGCCCTCCTCCATGCCCTCGAACGCCTGGAAGAAGGCGATGGCGTCGCCGATCACATCGGCGCCCACGACCCGGGCCAGGGAGCGGGTCACGGCGGCGGCGGCCAGGTTGACCGCCCGGATCGGTCCACGGGACGGACTCACGAGGATCTTGTAGATCCGGTGGTCGAGGAACTTCGAGAGCCGCTGCGGCGCATCGAGGAAGTCGAGGGCGTTGCGTGTGGGGGGCGTGTCGACGACCACCAGGTCGAAGTCGCCCTCGACGGCGAGCTCGTAGAGCTTCTCCGAGGCCATGTACTCCTGGGTCCCCGACAGCGACCCCGAGATGTTCTCGTAGAACGTGTTCGTCAGGATCTGCTCGGCCTGGGCCTCGTCGGCGGCGTAGCGGCGCACCAACCCGTCGAACGTGCGCTTCGTGTCGAGCATGAGGGCGCTCATCTCGCCCGGCCAGTCGCCGTCGATCCGGGCCGGCGTGTCGGTGAGGCCGTCGAGGCCGAGCGCGTTGGCGAGTCGGCGCGCCGGGTCGATGGTGACCACCACCGAGCGTCGGCCCCGCCGGGCGGCCTCCATGGCGATGACCGCGGCGGTCGTGGTCTTGCCGACGCCGCCGGAGCCGCAGCAGACGATGACCTTGCTCGCGTCGAGGACGTCACGGAGGTTGGTCGGCGCGCTCATGCGGTGGGATCCGGGAGTTCGGCGACCTGACGCAGGAACTCCTCGGCGAGTCGGTCGAGTTCGTCGCGCCCCAACGACGAGGTGAACAGATCGGGGAGTCGGATCTGCGGCAGCGGGAGCACCTCGGCCATCCGGTCGAGCTGCGCGTGCTGCAGGTCGGTGCGCGACGTGCGGAACCCGGCGGCTCCGCGCAGGGCGTCGGCCTCGCCCGCCACGAGTGCGACCCCGGCCTGTTCGGCGGCGACCTCGGGGTCGACGGCGAGTCCGGCGAGCTCCGGGTGGATGCCGTTCACCACGACGGGTCCGAGGGCCACGCCGACGGAGTCCTCGAGGCTGTAGGCGGTCTCGATCAGCTCGTTGACCGGTGTCTCCTCGGGGATCGTCACGAGCACGACCCGGCACCGCTCCGGGTCGCTGAGCAGGTCGAGCACCTCGGTCGCCTGCGCGTTGATCGGTCCGACGCTGACGGCGTCGGCGAGCCCGCTGGCGGAGCGGAGGAAGGTGATGGCGTGGCCGGCCGCCGGGGCGTCGACGAGGATCAGGTCGAACGTGCCGCTGCGTTCGAGTTGTTTCACCTTGCCGAGCACGAGGATGTCGCGGATGCCCGGGATGGCGGTGGCGATCATGTCGAGCAGGCCGGTGCTGACGAGCCGTTTCGAGAGACGCTGCAGGCCCCGCTCGTTCAGGTAGTCGAGCAGCGCGTCGTCCGGTGTGACGGTCCTGGCATGCACGCCCGCGTGGTCGGTGGCGGCGGTGATGAGCTCCAACTCGGTGTAGCTCAGCTGGTTGGTCTCGAACATCGACGCCATCGAGTCCTTGCCCTCGACCTCGACGACCAGGACGCGGAGACCGATCGACGATGCCGCGACTGCGAGGGTCGCGGTGACGGCCGTCTTGCCGACTCCGCCCTTCCCGGCGACGATGATCACTCGTGAGGCAGTGAGAAACTGCGCAGGATCCACGATGTCCCTTCAAAGGCTGGTGCGGTGAGCAATCGAGTCAGTGCCCCACGGAGGCTACCGAGTCGCCTCCGGAGGTTCGCCATCAGCTCCGGTCTGCTCGTGCTCGCCGCGACGGGTCTCGTGTCGACGTCGGCATCCGCGCAGTCCGGTGGATCGCCGGAAGGAGACACGCCGGCGACGTGTGAGCGGGTGGGATGCATCGACGTGGTCGCGGTGGACGGCCTCATCGACAGCATCGAGGCCGACTTCATCATCGACACGCTGGCCTCGGCCCGTGCCGCCGACGGTGTGGTCGGAGTGGTACTGCAGTTCGACAGCGGGGGTGTGGCGGTCGACGCGGAGCGCATCAACCAGGTCGCTGCGGCGATTGCCGGCGCCGATGTGCCCGTGTCGGTGTGGATCGGACCGTCGGGATCGTCGACGCTCGGCGGCGCCGTCGAACTGGTCCAGGTCGCCGACTCGTCGGGGATCTCGCCGGGTTCCCGCATCGGTGACGCCGGCGCCCAGGTGCTCGACCCGGCCGAGTTCGGCGAGCTGCTCACCGGCCCGGCCGCCGTCGCACGAACGCAGGTCCTCTCGGGTCAGGCCGCGGTCGATGCCGGGGTGGTCGACCGTTTCTCGCCGACGGTCGGGGACCACATCGTGAACCTCGACGGGGTCCGCACCGAGACGCGGACCGAGGACGGTCAGCGCCGCCAGGTGCCGATCACCATCGTCCGGTTCTCGAAGCTGCCGTTGTTCGTGCAGCTGTTCCACACAGTTGCCAGCCCGTCGGTGGCGTACCTGCTGCTCGCCATCGGGCTGGGTCTGCTGCTGTTCGAGTTCTTCACCGCCGGCGTCGGTGTCGCCGGCGTGGTGGGTGCCATGTGTCTGGTCCTCGGGGCGTACGGCACCGCCGAGCTGCCCCGCAACGGCTGGGCGCTCGCGGCCATGGTGCTCGGCGTGCTCGGTTGCGCCATCGACGTCCAGACCGGAATTCCCCGGGCGTGGACGGTCATCGGAATGTCGGCGTTCACGGTCGGTTCCGTGTTCGTCTTCACGGAGTTCCGGCCCACGTGGATCGCCCTCATCGTCGGGATCGTGGGGATGGCGATCGTGATGTTCTCGGGCATGCCGGCGATGGTCCGCACCCGCTTCGCGACGCCGACGATCGGTCGGGAGCAGATGGTCGGTGAACTCGGCACCGCCATCGAGGGAGTCGAGCCCGAGGGCACGGTGCAGGTGCTCGGCGGACTCTGGCGGGCCCGTACGAATCGGGCGACGCCGATTCCCGCCGGTGAACCGGTGCGAGTGGTCGGGATCGACGGGCTGGTGCTCGAGGTCGAGCCCGAGACCGGCGGGGCGATCGACTACCGCGAGATGCGAACACGCCGCCGTGCTGCGGCCGCTGACGACGGCTCGACCGCCTGACCGACCCCACCGCCCGGCGCTGCTTGCAGAAGGCAGCAATTTGCTCGCGAATTCATCCTTGTTGGCTGTCGGGCCGGGTGCCTAGGGTCACAGTACGCCGGGGCTGGGGGGTCAATTCGGTGAGTGCACAGCAGTCGCAAGTCACGTGGCAGGACCGGGCAGCATGCCGGGGTCCGCAGTCGGCGGTGTTCTTCCCGCCACCCCACTTCGAGCGCAAGGCCGACCGGCTGG
>CAJBIS010000006.1 GCA_903953195.1 uncultured Actinomycetes bacterium | reverse complement strand
GTAGTTGCGCAGTTTCTTCGACAGCTTGCGGCCCTCGTGGTCGAGCACGACGCCGTGGCAGATGACGTTGCGGAACGCCGGTCGGTCGAACAGCGCGCCCGACAGGACGTGCATCGTGTAGAACCAGCCGCGCGTCTGGGCGATGTACTCGACGATGAAGTCGGCGGGGGCGTGCGACTCGAACCACTCGGCGTTGTCGAACGGGTAGTGCACCTGGGCGAAGGGCATGGATCCGGACTCGAACCAGCAGTCGAACACCTCGGGAACGCGTCGCATCATCGAGCGGCCCGTCGGGTCGTCCGGGTTGGGTCGCACCAGTTCGTCGATCACCGGCCGGTGCAGGTCGGTGGGCCGGACGCCGAAGTCGCGTTCGATCTCGTCGAGCGACCCGTACACGTCGGTGCGGGGGTAGGCCGGGTCGTCGGAGCGCCAGACCGGGATCGGGGAGCCCCAGAACCGATTGCGCGAGATCGACCAGTCACGGGCGCCCTCGAGCCACTTGCCGAATTGACCGTCACGCACGTGCGACGGGATCCAGTTGATGTCGGCGTTCAGTTCGACGAGCCGGTCGCGGATGGCGGTGACCTCGACGTACCACGACGACACGGCCTTGTAGATGATCGGCGTGTCGGTCCGCCAGCAGTGCGGATAGTTGTGGTCGTAGGTGTCGTGGCGGACGACCACGTCACGGGCCTTGAGGTCGGCGATGATCACCGGGTTGGCGTCGAACACGTTCTGCCCGACATAGGCGGTGACCTCGGCGGTGAACCGGCCGCTGTCGTCGACGGGGCACACGAGCGTGATGCCCGCCGCCTCGCAGACGCGCTGGTCGTCCTCACCGAACCCGGGGGCCAGGTGGACCACGCCGGTGCCGTCGTCGTCGGCGACGAAGTCGTCGGTGAGCACCACGAACGACGCGGCGTTGTCGGCGAAGTCGTCGAACATCGGCCGGTAGCGGACCCCGGCCAGGTCCCGCCCCGTGACGGTGCCGACGGTGACGGGCGATTCGCCGAGCTCCCGCTCGTAGCGCGACCGGGCGCCGGCACCGATCACGACCCGGGTCCCGGATCGGGGGCCGTCGACGACGTCGACGACGTCGTAGGCGAGTTCCGGTCCGACGGCGAGCGCCAGGTTCGACGGCAGCGTCCAGGGGGTCGTCGTCCACGCCCAGATCTGCGACGGCGTGTCGCCGAGCAGTGCGGCTGCGCCCGAGTCGCCGGCGTCGGCCACCTCGAAGATGACCGTGAGGGCCGGGTCCTGTCGGGGTCGGGTGGCGTCGTCGAGGCGGATCTCGAAGTTCGACAGCGGCGTCTCGGCCCCCCACGAGTACGGCATGACCCGGTACGCCTCGTAGATCAGCCCGCGCTCCCAGAGCTGGGCGAAGGCCCAGATGACGGACTCCATGTACGAGGCGTCCATCGTCTTGTAGTCGTCGGCGAAGTCGACCCAGCGCGCCTGGCGGGTGACGTACCGCTCCCACTCGTCGGTGAAGCGCAGCACCGAGGTGCGGCAGTGGTCGTTGAAGCGATCGATGCCGTACTCGGTGATGGCCACGCGGCCCGACACACCGAGTTCCTGTTCCGAGGCCATCTCGGCGGGCAGGCCGTGGCAGTCCCAACCGAAGCGCCGGTCGACCCGGAGGCCACGCATGGTCTGGTAGCGGGGGACGACGTCCTTCACGTAGCCGGTGAGCAGGTGGCCGTAGTGGGGGAGTCCGTTGGCGAACGGCGGCCCGTCGTAGAAGACGAACTCGTCGCCGGTGCGCTGCTCGACGGAACGCTCGAACGTGCGCTGCTCGCTCCAGCGTTCGAGGATGCGTCGTTCGAGCTGCGGCAGGTCGACCCGCGAGGGGACGTCGGGGTAGGGCTGGTCCGTCATGGCGTCCGCAGCGTAGTGGCGCCGGTGCGGACGCTCCGAGTGGGGCTCAGCGGTAGTAGCCGAGGACGTCGATGACGAAGTCGGTGCTGCCACCCGAGGCGAACGCCCGGACCAACCGGTTGGCATCGAGCTTCACCATCAGGCCGTTCGCCACGATCTGGCCGCTGGCCGTCCAGTTGATCGACGAACTGGTGATCGCGCTGGCGTCACCGGGTGCCACCTGCAGGTAGCCGGTGGCGACCGTGTTGACGATCGTCAGGTTGTACTGGATCGCCGTGGCACCCGCCGGCACCACATCCAGGGTCGTCACGGCGCCCGTGGTGACGTCGATACCATCGGCCACGCTGACCGCCCGGTTCTGTCCGCCGGCGAGCGGGCCGGTCCCGGAGCCGCGCCGCGAGTCGTAGACGCGGGTCGGGGTGATCGGCGTCACCGCGCCGGCGGCAGTCGGTCCGCTCAGCTGACGCCACGTGCCCGGCGTTCCCGATGTCACGCACACGTAGGTGGCGTTGGTGGAGTCGACGAAGAAGTCGCCGGCGACCGCCGCGGAGGCGGGCGGTCCGACGGCGCTCGACCCGGACACGGCTCGCAGCGCCAGCGGATAGGTCGTCGAGCTGCCGGCCACGACGCCGCGCAGTCCGCCGATGACCTCGACTCCGGTACCGACCCCGGGGGTCATGAGCGTCTGGATCGACGACCGGATCCCGGTGGCTCGCAGGGCGACGCTGTTGTCGCCACTCGTCTCGCACTGGATCGCGGTCTGGGAGATCCCGGACGACGTGGCCCGGATGCCGATCTGGGTACTCTCGGCGAGGAGGGCGATGGGGATGCCGCCACCCCGTGCCGCCAGCGTCGCAATACCCGAAGCGGTCGAGGCGGTGTTGTTCGAGTCGCTGAACTGGAACAGGTGGTCGCCGGAGGTGAGCAGGTTCTTCGCCCGGGTCGGCGATGACGCCACGTTCGTCGTGACGCCCAGCGTCAGTGCGTCGCCGTCGGCGGCGGCCGCCGGTGACGCCGTCGCCACCACGGCGCCGAGGCCCGCGACCGCCGCGCCGGCGGCGAGTCCGGCGGTGCGCAGCGCGCCGCGACGATCGGTGGTCGACTCACTCGGCTCCGCCAGCGCGACCGGCTCCACTGCTGTTGCGGTCGATCGCGGTGCGTCGGTCTCGCCCGGTTCGGCGCGTCTCCCGGCGCCGTGGCCGTCCAGTTCGGCGATGCGTCGCTCTGCGAGCTCGAGCCGGGCTCGCAGGCTCGCGAGCTCCTCGGCGATGGGATCAATTCGATCTGTGTCCATGACGACTCCCCTCGTTCACGACGCAATCATCCTAGGGACGTGGGCGCCCGCTCCGGCGGTTCACTCGACGACGATGTCCCAACGATCGAGGCAGTCGGAGCAGCGGTAGGCGACGACATCGCCCGGGCGGAATCCCACGGCGCCGTCGGCGTCCTCGAACGGTGTGGTCAGCAGGTGGCAGATCCCGCCGCAGTCGACGCAGGTGATCGACTCGGGGACCTCGAGCGGTTCACCGTCGTGGCCGTCAGTCGGTTCCATGTTCGCTCCGTTCGTAGATCCAGGTGGGGCCCATCAGCAGACGGTGGCGTGGGCCGGGTCGGCCGACGTCGAGGTCGGTGTCCACCGGGTCATCGGGGTCCTCGTAGGCGACGTCGCCGTGGTAGCGGGCGATCCACACGTCGCCGTCGACGGCGATGCGGGTGGCGAAGTGTTCGGTGGGCGCGGTCCGGGCCCAGTCGAGGGCGTCGGCGACCCGCTCGTGCGCATCGAGTTGCGTGAGCGTGATGAACGTCGGTGGCGCCAGGCTGATCTCGCCGGCGTCGCGCCGTTCCATCACGTCGCGGGGCCGCATCCATCGGTGCTCCCGGATCTCGCCGTCGTCGACGGTGATCGCGGCCGACGCGTCGGCGAGGCCGGCGCAGAAGAACGCCGTCGAGAAGCGATGGCCCTCGCGCGGCGGGGGAGTCCAGTGCGACCAACGCACCAGATCGGACTCGTCGAGGTCGAGCCCGGCCTCCTCGGCGGCCTCGCGCACCGCGGCGTGGCGGGCGGCACGTTCGATCGCGCCGTCGGCCCCGGCGCCGTCGGCCCCGTCGCCGTCGGCCGCCACGTGATCCGCGGGGTCGATGCGTCCGCCGGGGAACACCCACATGCCCCCGGCGAAGCTCAGGTCGGTGTCGCGCCGGAGCATCAGGACCTCGATGCCGGCGTCGGCGTCTCGCAGCACGATCACGGTCGCGGCGGGCATCGCGTCGGGGTCCCAGAGCGGAGCCCCGGGAGATCCGATGCGGTCAGCCATCGCCGGAGCGTACTCATCGGCGCCGCGATCCCTGTCATTGCAAGGGTTCGCGCTCTGTGCCCGAAAAATCTCGCTGAGTGAACCCTGAAAGCATTGACAGGGACGTAGTTCCACGACTGTAATTACGACCCTGTTCCCCCACATGTAGGGGGTGCAGCGCACGACGAACACAACATCTGGTGGGAAGCGCCGGCTTGGGGGGCGCTTCCAGTGACAAGCGCCACAGCGCTCTCGCAGCGAAGCGAGAACCACCCACCAGGGCGTCGATCCATCCGAACCGCACATCCGCAGCAGAGCAACGAGGGGAACACAGGTGGCACTTTCCGAGGACATCCGACCGGTCCAGATCGTCGACGAGGAGGCTGAGGGTTCCGCCCCCGAGACCCAGCCGAACATCGACAACGACGCCCTCACCGGCTCGCCGATGCGGGTCGAGAAGCGTGACGGCACCTTCGAGCCCGTCGACCTCAACAAGATCGTGCGTGCCGTCGCCCGGTGCGCCGTGGGCCTCGACAACGTCGACCCGATGCGGGTGGCCACCCGGACCATCTCGGCGCTCGTCGACGGGGCCACCACCGAGGAGCTCGACAACCTCTCCATCCGGACCGCGGCGGCGTTCATCGCCGAGGAGCCGAACTACTCCCGGCTCGCCGCCCGCCTCCTGTCGACCGTGATCGACAAGGAGATCCAGAACCAGAACATCTACTCGTTCAGCCAGTCGGTCGCCGTCGGCCACGAGCAGGGCATCATCAACGACGACACGGCCGCCATGGTCGCCACCAACGCCCGCAAGCTCAACGACGCGGTCCTGCCGGATCGCAACTGGCTGTACGAGTTCTTCGGCCTGCGCACCGTGTACGACCGGTACCTGCTGCGTCACCCGGTCACCCGCGACGTCATCGAGACGCCGCAGTACTTCCTGCTGCGCGTGGCCTGCGGTCTGTCGACCTCGCCCGAGGAGGCCATCGAGTTCTACGAGCTGATCTCGTCGCTCGCCTACCTGCCGTCATCGCCGACGCTGTTCAACTCGGGCACGCAGCACCCGCAGATGTCGAGCTGCTACCTGCTCGACTCGCCCGAGGACAACCTCGACGCCATCTACGACCGCTACCGCGACGTCGCCCGGCTGTCGAAGCACGCCGGCGGCATCGGCCTGTCGTACAGCCGGGTCCGGGCCCGTGGTTCGCTCATCCGTGGCACCAACGGCCTGTCGAACGGCATCGTGCCGTGGCTCAAGACGCTCGACTCGTCCGTCGCCGCCGTCAACCAGGGTGGCCGGCGCAAGGGCGCGGCCTGTGTGTACCTCGAGACCTGGCACGCAGACATCGAGGAGTTCCTCGAGCTCAAGGACAACACGGGCGACTCGGCCCGCCGGACGCACAACCTGAACCTCGCCAACTGGGTACCCGACCTGTTCATGGAGCGTGTCGAGCAGGACTGGCAGTGGTCGCTGTTCGACCCGAAGCAGGTCCCGCAGCTCGTCGACACCTACGGCGAGGAGTTCCGCGCCGCCTACCTGCAGGCCGAGGCCGACGGTCTCTACGAGCGGCAGGTTCCGGCCCGCGCCCTCTACAGCCGCATGATGCGCACGCTCGCCGAGACGGGCAACGGGTGGATGACGTTCAAGGACGCCTCCAACGAGAAGTGCAACCAGACCGGCACGTTCGCCGAGGACGGCACGCCGAACGTCGTGCACCTCTCCAACCTGTGCACCGAGATCCTCGAGATCACGAACCAGTCCGAGACGGCGGTGTGCAACCTGGGTTCCGTCAACCTCGGAGCCATGGTGGTGCCCGACGCCTCCGGCGCGCTGGCATTCGACTTCGACCGCCTCGCCGACGTGGTCCGCATCGCGGTCCCGTTCCTCGACCGGGTGGTCGACATCAACTTCTATCCGACCGACGAGGCCGGCAACTCGAACGCCAAGTGGCGTCCGGTCGGCCTCGGCCTCATGGGCCTCCAGGACGTCTTCTTCAAGCTGCGGCTGCCGTTCGACGGCCCCGAGGCACGCGAGCTGTCGCGGCGCATCTCCGAGGAGATCTACTTCCACGCGCTGACAGCGTCGGCCGACCTCGCCGAGCGCAACGGGCCGCACGCCGGCTTCGCCGAGACCCGTGCCGCCAAGGGCAACCTGCAGTTCGACCTGTGGGGCGTCACGCCCACTGATCCGGCCCGGTGGGACGCGCTGCGTCAGCGCATCCAGCAGGTCGGCCTGCGCAACTCGCTGCTGATCGCCATCGCCCCGACGGCCACGATCGCCTCGATCGCCGGCTGCTACGAGTGCATCGAGCCGCAGGTCTCGAACCTGTTCAAGCGTGAGACGCTCTCCGGCGAGTTCCTGCAGGTGAACGCGTACCTCGTGCGTGAGCTCCAGAGCCGAGGCCTGTGGACCGAGGCGGTCATCAACGCCATCAAGCGCAGCGAGGGTTCCATCCAGGAGATCGGGGCCATTCCCGATGACGTGCGCGCGATCTTCCGCACGGCGTGGGAGATGTCGATGCGTTCGCTGATCGACATGGCCGCCGACCGCGGCGCCTACATCGACCAGTCGCAGTCGCTGAACCTGTTCGTCGAGTCGCCGAACATCGGCAAGCTCAGCTCGATGTACGCCCACGCATGGAAGTCGGGTCTGAAGACGACGTACTACATGCGCTCCCGTCCGGCGACGCGCATCAACAAGACGACGACGTCGTCGTCCACGTCGACGACCGGCCCGACCGGTGGTCCCGACGGCGGCAATGCCGCGCCGGCCAAGGAGTACACCGACGCCGAGGCCGTGGCCTGCTCGCTCGAGAACCCCGAGAGCTGCGAAGCCTGCACCTGACCCGCGGCGGCCGACGCGAACACCGGCACTCCGCACACCGACACTCCGCACACCGACAGACCTGAGACAGAGGAAGCACCCCATGGCACTCATCGATCCCGCAACCAGCCTGCCCGCCGAGCCGGTCGTCGACCTCAGCGATCCGACGCCCGGTGCCCGCACCGACGGCGGACGTCTGCTCGACCCGGGTTTCAACCTGACGCTGCGCCCCATGCAGTACCCGCAGTTCTTCGACATGTACAAGGACGCCGTCAAGAACACGTGGACGGTCGAGGAGATCGACTTCTCCGACGACCTCGTCGACCTGAACCGCAAGCTGGTGCCGGCGGAGCGGCACATGATCAACCGCCTCGTGGCGTTCTTCGCGACGGGCGATTCGATCGTGTCGAACAACCTGGTGCTCAACCTCTACAAGCACATCAACTCGCCCGAGGGTCGGATGTACCTGAGCCGGCAGCTCTTCGAGGAGGCGCTGCACGTCCAGTTCTACCTGACGCTGCTCGACACCTACATCCCGGACCACGACGAGCGCGCCGCGGCGTTCGCCGCCATCGAGAACATCCCGTCGATCCGCACCAAGGCCGAGTTCTGCTTCAAGTGGATCGACTCGATCAACAGCCTCGACGAGCTGCGCACCCGTGAGGACCGCAAGCAGTTCCTGTTGAACCTGATCTGCTTCGCCGCCTGCATCGAGGGCCTGTTCTTCTTCGCAGCGTTCGCGTACGTGTACTTCCTGCGTTCCAAGGGTCTGCTCAATGGGCTGGCGTCGGGCACCAACTGGGTGTTCCGTGACGAGAGCGGCCACATGAACTTCGCATTCGAGGTCATCGAGCAGGTCCGCGCCGAGGAGCCCGACCTGTTCGACGACGATCTCTCGCAGCGGGTGTCGACGATG
This sequence comes from uncultured Actinomycetes bacterium, assembly GCA_903953195.1. GTDB lineage: Bacteria > Actinomycetota > Acidimicrobiia > Acidimicrobiales > Microtrichaceae > SXMI01. The sequence goes on along the minus strand of CAJBIS010000006.1, from coordinate 946 downwards.
ATCCAGGAGGCCGTCGAGGTCGAGTTCCAGTTCGCCGAGGACCTCCTCTCCGAGGGCATCCCCGGCATGTCGCTGCCCGATACCCGCGAGTACCTGCAGTTCGTCGCCGACCGCCGGCTCGAGCTGCTGGGCCTGCCGCAGGTGTACGGCTCGTCGAACCCGTTCCAGTTCATGGAGCTGCAGGACGTGCAGGAGCTGACCAACTTCTTCGAGCGCACGGTGTCGGCGTACACCAAGGGCATCGAGGGCGAGTTCAGCCTGGACGACACCGACTGGTAGGTCGGCGACGGCACCGACTGGTAGGTCGGCAACAGCACCGACTGGTAGGTCGGCGACGACACCGACTCAGGTCGTCCGCCACCACTGCATCGGGGTGCGGTCACGTTCGACCGGTTCCGACAGGTCGATCCACTCGCCGTGCCGTCCTGCGGAGCGGTACGCCGCGGTGACCGCGTCGAGCACGTGCACGGCGGCGTCGACGTCCAGTGTGGCGTCGGCGTCGGTGCCGAGTTCGGCGAGCTGGGCGACGTAGCCGAGTTGGTTCAGCGGTGAGGTCGTCGCAGCGCTGGTGGGCACTCGTTCGCCGTTGTGCTCGACCGTGATGGACGGCGCGAACTCGATTCGCACCGCTCCGAGCTCGCCGGCGGCCTGCACCCAGGTCGACGCGCCGGGGCCCCATTCGGCGTGCAGGGTCGCGGTGAGGTCGGCGTCGGTCCCGCCGGTCCGCAGCCGGAGGGTCACCTCGGCGCGGTCGTCGGCCCCGTCGTTCCGGGACGACTCGAGGGTGGCGGCCACGGCGTCGACCCGAGCGACACCACGGTGCGCGGCGCCTGCGCCTGCGGCGTCGAGGAGCAGCGGCAGAAGTTGCGCACCGCTGGTGAAGAGCACCCCGCCTGCCTGCAGGGTGTCGCGGAAGTGGCCCCAGTCGGGTGTGGGTTGTGTGACG
>CAJBIS010000005.1 GCA_903953195.1 uncultured Actinomycetes bacterium | reverse complement strand
CGCCGCGGCGGCATCGGCCGAGCCGAGCGCCGTGAGCGAGAGCGCGGCGTCGGCGGCGAGCCCGTCGTCGGGTGCCCCGAGGTACGTGATGGTGCCGCCACTCGTCTGATTCGCCTGCCACGCCGCAGCGGCATCGGCCGGTCCCGCTGGAGTCGCGACGTCCGCACCGGCGGGCAGGGCGGCGGAGCCGACCAGCGTGACGACCAGCGTCGTGACGACCACCGCGAGCACCACGGCCGCGAGCGGGCGCGCACGTCGGGGCCGACCCACTGCGGTCGGCGGGGCGACGGACCGGCCGTCTCGGGGCGCGCTCATGGGATCAGGTGCCTCACCAGACATCCATGAGACTCCGGGTCCGGCGGGAGCGTCAACGTGGCCATTGGGTGCACGGCGGACTCGAGAATCGCCTGCATCGGCAGGGATTCCGGGGCGTGGGGCGGCGAAACGTACACTCATGCGATGGCCGGGGAGACGCTCAACCTGAAGCAGGTGGCGCTGCGTCTCGGCGCCCACTACACGACGGTCTACCGGTACGTCCGCACCCACCAGCTCGAGGCGACGAGGACCTCGACCGGCTGGGAGGTCAGCGAGGAGCAACTGGCCCGCTTCGTGGCGGCCCGTGACGCGGACCGCTGCACCCCGGACGGGTCGTCGAGCGGTCCGCGCCGCCGGGTCGACTGGCGGGGCCGGCTCCGGGTCGCCCTCGAGCGCGGCGACGAGGTCGCGGCGTGGCGGGTGCTGTCGGAGGCCATGCGCTCCGGGGTCGACGCCGAGGCCTGCTATCTGGACGTGCTCGCCGGTGCGCTCGCCGACCTGGGCGCAGACGTCGACGAGCCGGATGACGACCACCTCGGGAGCTATCTCGCCGCGGCCGTCGCCACCCGACTCGTGGCCCGTCTCGGGGCGCGGCTCCGTCGCCCGGGACGGCCGCGGGGCACGATCGTGCTGGGCGCACCACGCGGCGAGCAGCACGGCCTGTCGATCGCGATCCTCGCCGACCTGATCCGGACCCGTGGGTTCGAGTGCATCGAGCTCGGCGTCGACGTCCCACCGGACGTGTTCGCCGCCGCCGTCGGTCGTGTGCGTGCGCCGTCGGTGGTCGCGCTGAGCGTGAGTCAGGCCGCGACCCTCGAGGCGGTCGAGGCGACCGTCGACGCCCTGCGCGCTGCGACGCCGGACCTGCCGGTACTCGTCGGCGGACCCGGCGTCCTGAACGATGAGGTCGCCGCCGCCGTGGGGGCGGATCTCTGGGCGCCCGACATCCGCTCGGCGCTCGACCTCCTGAGCTCCGGCGCGCCCACCCGACGACCGGCCGAGGTCGACGTGGAGCCGACGCGCGCATGACCGACGCGCCGGGCGCGACGTCCCCGGTCACGCCGTCGCACGCGACCGGACCGGACGGACGGCCATGAGCGGTCGCGAACTCGTCGACCCGGAGCTGCTGTGGCTCGTCGACCTCATCGGCGAGATCCGACTCGACGCGGACTCGCTCCCCGAACTTCGTGCCCAGTTCGAGGAGATGACCGCGTCGGTCCCGCCACCCGAGGTTCCCGGACTCACCATCACCGACCGGCGGATTCCCGGTCCCGACGGCGCACCCGAGGTGCGCGTGGTGGTGTACGAGCCGAAGCGATCGGGCTCCGCCCCCACGCCGGCGTTGTTGTGGATCCACGGCGGTGGCTACGTGATCGGGAGTCCGACGGCGGCGAATCGCATGGTCCACTTCTTCGTCGCCGAACTCGGGTGGCCGGTCGTGTCGGTCGACTACCGCCTCGCCCCGGAGACCCCGTTCCCCGGCCCCCTCGAGGACTGCCACGCGGCGCTCTCGTGGATGACGACCCACGCGGACGAGTTGGGCGTCGACCCGTCACGGTTCGGCGTGGTCGGCGAGAGCGCCGGCGGTGGGCTGGCCGCGTCGCTGGCGCTCCTGGCCCGCGATCGGGGTGACGTGTCGTTGGCGCACCAGCTGCTGGTGTACCCGATGCTCGACGACCGCACCGTCGACGATCCTGCGCCGAGCCCGTTCCAGGGCGAGCTGATCTGGACACGCGCCGCGAACCGGTTCGCATGGACCGCGTACCTGGGCGCCGAGCCCGGGCGGGGCGACGTGTCGCCCCACGCAGCGGCCGCCCGTGCCGAGGACCTGAGCGGGCTGCCTCCGGCGTTCGTGTCGGTCGGTTCGATCGACCTGTTCTGCGATGAGGACATCGAGTACGCCCGTCGGATGGCTCGTGCCGGCGTCCCGACCGAACTGCACGTGTACCCCGGTGCGCCGCACTCGTTCGTGGGCGCGATCGGGATGGCCCGTGCCGCCGACGACCACCTCCGGGACGCCGTCGCCGCCCTGCGAGCGGCGCTCGCTCCCGCGGGAGCCGCTCCCGCCTGAGACGCAGGGCGGGCACACGGAGAGCGGTTCGTGCCGCGCGCTCGGTAGCGTGGACGTTGAGCGATGAACAGTGGGGTGCATGTGAACGAGGCAACAGCGGTGCAGCAGTCGAGTGACGCGTCCGGAGCCGACCGATGGGTGGGTGCCGGCGGATCGACGGCAGCGGACGTCGAGGCGGCCGTGGACGAGGCGTGGACCGCAGCGGTGGGTGGCCGCGAGCCGGGTCTGGTGATCGTCTTCTGCTCGACGGCGTACGAGCTCGCCGACGTCGCCGCAGCCGTGCAGACACGCGCCGGCGGCGCCCCCGTGATCGGGTGCTCGACCTCGGGCGAGGTGGCGACCGACGGCCCGTCCGAGTCGGGTCTGGCGCTCTGGGCGCTCGGCGGCGACGGCTTCGACGTCCACACCGGCGCCGGTCAGGGATCGCCGGACGGCCTGCGGAGCGCGGCGGCCGAGGCGGCTGCGTGCCTCGAGGGTGTGCCGGACGCGCTCGCCTCGGTCCTGGTGCTGCTCGCCGACGGACTCTGCGGGGACCAGATGGAGGTCGTCCGCGGCGCCTACGGCGTGGCCGGCGCCGCGGTCCCGCTGGTCGGCGGGTGTGCCGGCGACGATCTGGCGATGCAGCGGACCGAACAGCTGCACGGCGACCGGGTGCTCCACAACGCCGTCGTGGCGGCGGCGATCGGATCGAACGCACCCGTCGGCATCGGCGTGGCGCACGGTTGGGCCACGGTCGGTGAGCCGATGCTGGTCACCGAGAGCGAGGGCGTCACCGTCGTGAGTCTCGATGACCGACCGGCCCTCGACGCGTACCTCGACGGCTACGGCGCCCCGGCCGACGTGCGCGATGACGCCGAGCAGTTCGTGCGCTTCGCCATGGTCCGGCCGCTCGGGATCAAGCGGCGCGACCGCACGGAGATCCGGTACGTCGCCGGCGCGGACTTCGAGCAGCGGACCCTGACCTGCATCGCCGAGGTGCCCCAGGGTGCGGCCGCGCACCTGATGCAGGGCGACGCCGACACCGTGCTCGAGGCGACCGATGAGGCGTGTCGTTCCGCGCTCGACGCACTCGACGGGCGACCCCCGATCGGGATGCTGCTCTTCGACTGCGTGGCCCGACGTTCGGTGCTCGAGGACACCGGGATCCGCAAGGAGGTCGACCGGGTGTCCGTGGCGTCCGGTGGCAAGCCGGTCGCCGGCTTCTACACCTACGGCGAGATCGCCCGCACCAAGGGCGCCGGCGGGTTCCACAACCAGACGCTCGTGGTCGTCGCATTCGCATGACGTCGTCGACCTCCGGGGGAGGACGCACCGACGGGTCGTGGTCGCTCCACGTCCTCGCCGAGGTGCTCGCCGCGTTCTCCGTGGACGACCCCGCGGCCGTCCAGCGCGTGGTCGAACGCGTCGCCGAGGCGGTGGACGCCGAAGTGGTGGTCGTGGTGCAGTCCGGACAGGTGACGGCGTCCGTCGGCGTCGACCAGGTCGCGCAGACGGCACTGCTGACGGCGACGTCGATGCGCCCGCCGATCCTGGCGCTGCCGACCGGGGTGCCGGACCGGCCCGGGACCCTGCCGGGGCTCTGCCTGTGCTGGTCGCCGCTCGACGGCGAGGACGTCATGGTCGTCGGTCGGTTCGGCGAGGCGTTCGACGTCGAGGAGCGGTCACTGCTCCGGGCCATGGGTCGGTCGATGGCGCTCAGCCTGCGTGCGGTCGCCGCGGTCGATGCCGAACGCCGGGCCCGTGACGAACTGGACCGGGCGCTCGTTGCGGCCACGCACCGGGCCTCGCACGATCAGCTGACCGGGCTGCCGGCACGTGATCTGGTGCTCGAGTCGATCGACCACCGGCTCGAGTCGCTCGACGAGTCGGAACGCGAGCGGCTCTGCGTGTTCTTCCTCGACGTCGACCGCTTCAAGCAGGTCAACGACGCGCACGGACACGCCATCGGCGATCAGTTCCTGGTGGCGCTGGCGCACCGCATCCGCAGCACCGCGGGAACCGGCGACCTGGTGGGTCGGCTCGCCGGCGACGAGTTCGTGGTGGTGGGTTCGTGCCCGAGCCTCGAGGCGGCCGAGGCCCGTGCGGCCGCGATCCTCCGAGTGCTCGTCGATCCGCTCGACATCGACGGCCGGCTGATCATGCCCTCGGTCTCGATCGGCATCTCGCGTGGGGCGCGCAGCGACGACGCCGAGTCGCTCGTCGACGACGCCGACCTGGCGATGTACCGGGCGAAGCAGTCGGGTCGAGGACGCGTGGTGGTGTTCGATCCGGCGCTGCGCCACACCGCAGAGGAACGCGCCGCCATCGAGTCCGACCTGCGCCAGGCGCTGCGGGGCCCCGATGAGTTCCGCTGTTTCTTCCAACCCGTGATCGAGCTCGCGTCGATGCGGCCGGTCGGGTTCGAGGCGCTCGTCCGCTGGGCGCACCCGACCCGGGGACTGGTGCCGCCGGACGACTTCATTCCCGTGGCCGAGGAGACCGGGCAGATCGTCGACATCGACGCCCGGATGCTGCGCAGCGCATGCGCCCGGCTCGCCGAGTGGCGTCGTCGGCCGGGTTGCGAACGGCTGACGGTGTCGGTGAACGCCTCGGCCCGGACCTTCGCCGATCCACTGCTGCCGAGCCGGGTCGCCGAGGCGCTCGACCTGTCGGGGATCCCGTCGAACGCGCTGTTCCTCGAGATCACCGAGTCGGTGATGATGGACGAGGGTGCGGGCAACGGCGAGACGATGCAGCGCCTCGTCGACCTCGGCGTCCGACTGGTCGTCGACGACTTCGGCACCGGGTACTCGTCGCTCCGGTACCTCAAGCAGTTCCCGGTCGCGGTGCTCAAGGTCGACCGGTCGTTCGTGTCACAACTCGGTCAGAACCGCGAGGACGAGGCGATCGTCGAGTCGATCGTCGGACTGGCGGGTTCGCTCGGACTGACGGTGACCGCCGAGGGCGTCGAGACGCAGCAGCAGCTCGACCGGCTGCTCGAGCTGGAGTGCTCCTACGGCCAGGGCTATCTCTTCGGTCGCCCGCAGTCCGCCGACGACACCGCCGAGTCGGTGCTCCCGGCCGCCGACGTGCCGTCCTGATCCCCGCCGTTCCGGACGTCGTGCCGCGGCACGGGCCGTCCGGAGCGCACCGGGTCAGCCGCTACCCTCGTCGGGGTGGGGGACGCATCGGCACCCCACGGTCGACCAACGAGGAACGTCGTGACGGACACGCCCATCCAGCTGATGCTGAGCGACGTCGACGGCACGCTGGTCGATTCCGACAAGCGCCTCACGCCGGCGACGGTCGACGCGGTCCGACGGTTGCGTGAGGCCGGTGTGGTGTTCGCGGTCACCAGCGGCCGGCCCCCACGCGGGATGTCGATGCTCGTGGAGCCGCTCGGACTCACCACACCGTTGTCGGGCTTCAACGGCGGCATGATCGTCGATCCGACCATGCACCCGATCGAGGAGCTGTCCCTGCCCGGTGATCTGGTCGGTCCGATCATCGAGTCCCTGCGTGCGTCGTCGATGAGCGTCTGGGCGTTTCAGGGGTCGCGGTGGCTCGTTCCCGCGCTCGATGCGCCGCACGTGGCGAAGGAGGTGCGCGCCGTGCAGTACGACCCCGAGGTCGTGCCGGACCTCGATGGTCTCGTCGCTGATGCTGCGTCAGGCTCGGCGTCGGTGACGAAGCTCGTCGGCGTGAGCGACGACCACGATGCCGTGCAGTGTGCCGAGGCGGAACTGCGCGATCGGTTCGGGGACCGGGTCGCGGCGTCGCGTTCGCAGACCTACTACCTGGACGTCACGAACCCGGATGCCAACAAGGGGAGCGTCGCCCGCTACCTGGCCACCCAGCTCGGCATTCCGACCGAGGCGGTCGCCACCATCGGCGACATGCCCAACGACGTGCTGATGTTCGCGCAGTCGGGGCTCAGCATCGCCATGGGGAACGCGGCGCCCGACGTGCAGCGCACGGCTCGCCGCGTGACCTCGACCAACGACGAGGACGGGTTCGCCCGCGCCGTCGACGAGTTCGTTCTCCCGACCCTCCCGCAGCACCCGGGCTGAGTGGGTACGGTCTCCACCATCGCCGTCGAAAGGAATCCGTCGTGACGACGCCCACGCAGGAACTGCACGATCGAGGCCAGAGCCTCTGGCTGGACAACATCACCCGAGCGATGCTCGACGAGGGTGCGATCGCCCGGTACATCGACGAGTACGCGGTGACCGGGCTGACGTCGAACCCGTCGATCTTCGACAACGCCATCGCCTCCGGCGCCTACGACGAGGCGATCCGCGCCGCAGGTGGCACCGATGTCTCGGACGAGGACGTGTTCTTCGAACTGGCGATCGACGACCTGCGCCGCGCCGCCGACCTCTTCCTTCCCGTGCACCAGCGAACCGACGGTGTGGACGGTTGGGTCTCGCTCGAGGTGTCGCCCGAACTGGCCTACGACACGGACGCGACGGTGGCCGCGGCCCGGGAGCTGCACGCCCGCGCCGGTCGACCCAACCTGTTCATCAAGATCCCCGGCACACCGGAGGGCCTGCCGGCGATCACCGAGGCGATCGCCGCCGGCGTCCCGGTCAACGTGACACTCCTGTTCGACTCGGCGCAGTACCTCGCCGCCGCCGAGGCCTACATGGAGGGCATCGAGCGGCGGATCGCCGCCGGCCTCAACCCCGATGTCGCGTCGGTGGCCTCGGTGTTCATGTCGCGCTGGGACCGCGCGGTCGTCGATCAGGTGCCCGCGGAGCTGCACGACCGGCTGGCACTCGCGGTCGGCGGCGACACCTATCGGGCCTACCGGCAGCTGCAGGACTCGGAGCGGTGGCAGCGGCTCGAGGGTCAGGGTGCCCGGCTGCAGCGGCTGCTGTGGGCGAGCACCAGCTCCAAGGATCCGGCCTCACCCGACACGCTCTACGTGGCGGGGCTCGCCGCGCCGCTCACGGTGAACACGATGCCCGACGTGACCCTCGAGGCGTTCCACGATCACGGCGTGGTGGGCGACATGATGCCGGCCGACGGCGGCGACTGTGACGCCGAACTGGCGGCGTTCACCGCTGCGGGTGTCGATCTGGCCGCGCTGGCCGCCACCCTCCAGTCCGACGGTGCCGCAGCGTTCGTGAAGTCCTGGAACGAACTGATCGGCCGGATCCGCACCCAGCGCGAGTCGGTTGGCTGAGCGACCGGCACCCGGCGATCCCACGAGAGCGAGCGACACCATGCAACCCACGAGTCTCCAGGCCTGGTCGGCGCTCGAGGCACACCACGCCGCCATCACGCCGGTCGATCTGCGCCGCTGGTTCGCCGACGACCCGGCGCGCGCCGAGGCGCTGTCGGTCGAGGCGTGCGGGCTGTTCCTCGACTACTCGAAGCACCTGATCACCGCCGAGACGGTGCAGCTGCTCACCCAGCTCGCGGAGCAGTGCGGTCTGCGTGAACGCATCGACGCCATGTTCGCCGGCACGCACATCAACGTGTCCGAGGACCGCGCCGTGCTGCACGTGGCGTTGCGGATGCCGCGCGACGCCCAGCTCATCGTCGACGGGGTGGACGTCGTCGCCGAGGTCCACGAGGTGCTGGATCGCATGGGCGCGTTCTGCGACGCCGTCCGGTCGGGGGAGTGGCTCGGTGCCACCGGGAAGCGGATCCGCAACATCGTGAACGTCGGGATCGGCGGCTCGGACCTGGGCCCCGTGATGGCCTACCGGGCGCTGCGTGACGTGAGCGACCGGGAGCTCACGTTCCGGTTCGTGTCCAACATCGACGGCACCGACTTCGCCGAGGCCACCCGTGACCTCGATCCGGCCGAGACGTTGTTCGTGATCTCGTCGAAGACCTTCACGACGCTCGAGACCATGACGAACGCACGCACCGCCCGTGACTGGCTGGTCGGCGCGCTGGGCGACGAGGGTGCGGTGGCCCGGCACTTCGTGGCGGTGTCGACGAACGCCGAGGGCGTCGCCGCGTTCGGGATCGACACCGACAACATGTTCGGGTTCTGGGACTGGGTCGGCGGCCGCTACTCGATGGACTCGGCGATCGGCCTGTCGACGATGCTGGCCATCGGTCCCGAGGCGTTCGGCGAACTCCTCGCCGGGTTCCACGCCATGGACGAGCACTTCCTGACCGCGCCGTTCGAGGCCAATCTGCCGGTGCTGATGGGCCTGTTGGCGGTCTGGTACCGCAACTTCTTCGGCGCGCAGACCGTCGGAGTCATGCCCTACGACCAGTACCTCGAACGTTTCCCGGCGTACCTGCAGCAGCTCACCATGGAGTCGAACGGCAAGCACGTGACGCTCTCCGGCGAGCACGTGCAGGTCGACACCGGCGCCATCTACTGGGGTGAACCAGGAACGAATGGTCAGCACAGCTTCTACCAGTTGATCCACCAGGGCACGTCGCTGATCCCGGTCGACTTCATCTGTTTCGGGCGCAGCCTCAACCCGCTCGGCGACCATCACGACCTGCTCAGCTCGAACGTGTTCGCGCAGTCGGCGGCGCTGGCATTCGGCCGAACGGCCGACGAGGTCGCCGCCGACGGCACGCCGAGCGACGTGGTGCCGTTCAAGGTGATGGAGGGCAACCGCCCGTCGAGCACGATCCTCACCGACGTCATCAGCCCGTACCGGCTCGGCACGCTCGTGGCGCTCTACGAACACAACGTGTTCACGCAGGGCGCCATCTGGGACATCGACTCGTTCGATCAGTGGGGCGTGGAGCTCGGCAAGGTGCTGGCCAGCCGCATCGCGCCGCAGTTGCTGTCGGCCGACGAGCCCGAACTCGATCACGACTCGTCCACCAACGCGCTCATCCGTCGTTACCGTCAGCTCAAGCAGTCCTGAGACCGGAGGTCCCACCCATGTCCACCGACCACCCCATGCAGCTCGGCATGATCGGCCTCGGCCGGATGGGCGCCAACCTGGTCCGCCGCCTGATGCGTGACGGCCACCGTTGCGTCGTCTACGACGTGAACGCCGACGCCGTCGCCGCGCTCGTCGCCGAGGGTGCGACCGGCGCCTCGAGTCTGCAGGAGTTCGTCGACGCGCTCGACGTGCCGCGTGCGGCGTGGATCATGGTGCCGGCCGGCTACGTGCAGTCGACGATCGACGAGCTCGCCCCGCTCATGTCGGCCGACGACGTGATCATCGACGGCGGCAACTCGTACTACCGCGACGACGTCGACCGCGCCGTGGCGCTGCGGGCGTCGGGCATCCACTACGTGGACTGCGGCACCAGCGGTGGCGTCTGGGGCCTCGAGCGCGGGTACTGCCTGATGATCGGCGGCGACGACCCCGCCGTGGAACGGCTCGACCCGATCTGGCGGACCATCGCCCCCGGATCGGGCACCGCCGAACCGACCCCGGGCCGCACCCGCACCGATGGCACCGCTCAGGACGGTTACCTGCACTGCGGCCCGAGCGGCGCCGGCCACTTCGTGAAGATGGTCCACAACGGGATCGAGTACGGGATGATGGCGGCGATCGCCGAAGGGCTCGACATCATCCGCAACGCCGATGTCGGCACCCGCGACCACGAGGTCGACGCCGAGACCACGCCGCTGCGCGACCCGCAGTACTACCAGTACGACATCGACGTGGCCGAGGTCGCCGAGGTGTGGCGTCGTGGATCGGTGGTCGGCTCGTGGCTGGTCGACCTGACGGCCTCCGCGCTGGCGAAGTCGCCCGACCTCGCATCGTTCGAGGGCCGCGTGTCGGACTCGGGTGAGGGCCGGTGGACCGTCCTCGCGGCCATCGAGGAGGGCGTGCCTGCGTCGGTGATCACCACGGCACTCAACGAGCGCTTCGAGTCGCGCAACCTCGGCCAGTTCCGCAACCGTGTGCTGTCGGCCATGCGCAACGAGTTCGGCGGGCACGACGAGAAGCAGGGCTGAGGCCCGTGCAGCACCGGCTCGAGGTCCAGCCGGACGGCGCCGCCGTGGCGCGCTCGGCCGCGGCGCTCGTGGCGGCACGCGCTCGGTCTGCGACGGCGTCGGGGGGCAACTTCACGTTCGCGGTCAGTGGCGGTCGGACGCCGTGGGCGATGTTCGCCGAGCTGGCGTCACTCGATGTGCCCTGGGAGCGCATGGTGATCTACCAGGTCGACGAGCGGTGCGCCCCGATCGACGATCCGGACCGCAATCTGGCGCACCTGCGCGACGCGCTCGGTGCCGCGCCGGCGGACGTGCGCCCGATGCCGGTCGAGGAGGCGGATCTGGACGCGGCGAGTGCCGCGTACGCAGCCGAGCTCCCCGAGTTCTTCGATCTGGTCCATCTGGGGCTCGGCCCCGACGGCCACACCGCGTCGCTGGTGCCCGGCGACGCCGTGCTCGACGTGGCCGATCGCCTCGTCGCTCCCACGGGTGGCGAGTACCAGGGCCGT
>CAJBIS010000004.1 GCA_903953195.1 uncultured Actinomycetes bacterium | reverse complement strand
ATCGAGCTGATCCGCAACACCTACATCAACGGCGAGTCGGTGCGCATCGACACCGGCACCCGGATGCAGCCGAAGTGACTCCGTCGGCCGCAGGGCCGCCCATCACCGGACGTCGCTGACGTCACCTCGTTCGATCGCCGCCCGGCAACGGGCGGCGATCGTCGCGTTCAGGTGAGCGTCGCTCCGGCCGTGAGCAGCTGTGCGCCGGGCGGCAGCTTGTTCGGTCGCCCCAACCAGAACCGGTGCCGCGCTGCCGCGAGGAGCGCGTGGTCACCCGAGGTGTTTCCGTACGCCCACATGCGATCGGACTCCAGCGACCGGCCGTGTGCATCGAGCCAGGTCGTCAGCTGCTCGACCTTCTGTTCGGCGCGCACGTTCGGGCGCACGAGCTCGCCGGTGAGCACACCGCCGCGCACCTCGGGTTCGACGCCGACGACGCCGTCCATCCCGAGCAGCTCGGCCATCGGCTCGAGGTAGTAGATGAGCGACGCAGAGACGATCACCGTGGTGTCGCCACGGTCGCGGTGCGCTCGTACCCGGTCGACGGTCTCGGGGCGCAACGACTCGGACAGCAGGTCGCGGGCGTAGCGTTCCCCGAGTGAGCGCAGCTCGGACTCGGTGCGCTCGGCGAGCAGCAGGCGGATCATCTCGGCCTTGACGTCGTCGCGTTCCGACAGTGCCACCCGGCCCCGGGCGCCCGACACGCCGATGCGCCCCCAGGACGCCGCGAAGCGGCCTCGACCGGCGGCGCGGGCGAGGAACGGCAGGAGGGTGTCGCGGCGCGAGATCGTGCCGTCGAAGTCGAAGGCCGCCAGTGCGGGAGTGGCGTCCACCTCGGCGGTCAGGTGCCTCGTCCGTTGGTGATGAATGCGTCGAGCCGCTCGAGCGTGCGCTCCATGTTCGCCAGGTTCCGTGGGCCCCAACCGGCGAACTGGATGTACGGCTTGGCGAGGGTCGTGGACCAGTCGAAGGTCTCGGTCACGAGCGTGCCCCCCTCGACGTCCTCGAACTCGTAGCGCCAGCGCCACCCGCCGATGTGGGCCCAGGCGATGCGTCGACCCTCCTCGTACTCCACGACCTTGTTGGAGATCAGGTACGGCACGCCGATGCGGTTGCTGGTCGTGAACCGTTCGCCGAGTGCGAGCTTGTGGCTCGCGGCCCGCGTGCCGAGCACGTGGCCCGACCCGTCGAACACGGCGTGCATCGTGGGATCGGCGACCAGGTCGAACAGCGCCGACGCCGGTGCGTCGATCACCCTCGACGCCGAGACGGAATCAGATGCCATCGTGTTGCTCCTCGCGTGCGGGCGGCCCAGCCGCTGCCGCAGACGCTAGCGGCCGAGTACCGAGCGGAGCGCACCCTCGAGTTCCGGGTCGTCGAATGCGAACCCGGCGTCGGTGAGCGCCGCCGGAACGATCCGCTGGCTGGTCAGCAGCAACGAGTCGGCGAGTTCACGCCCGTACAACAGGCGCGGGCCGAACATGGGAAGGATCGTGGTCGGCCGACCGAGCACCTTGCCGAGCGTCTTCGTGAACTCACTGTTGGTCGAGGGGTTCGGCGCCGTCAGGTTGACCGGACCGGCCACGTCGGCGTCGAGCAGGAACTCGATGGCCCGGACCTCGTCGTTGAGCGTGATCCAGCTCTGGTACTGACGCCCCGATCCGGCACGCCCACCCAGTCCCATCTTGAAGAACGGCAGCTGCTTGGCCAGCGCGCCGCCGTCGGTGCTCATCACGATCCCGGTCCGCAGGAACGCCGTGCGGATCCCGGCATCCACTGCCGGCGCCGCGGCAGCCTCCCAGGCCACGCAGACGCTCGCCGGGAAGTCGGTGCCGGCCGGACCCGACTCGTCGGTGGGTCGGTCACCGGTGTCGCCGTAGAAGCCGATGGCCGATCCGGACAGGAACACCGCCGGCTTCGCCTCGAGTCCGGCGAGCGTGGTGGCCAGCAGCGTCGTGCCGTCGACCCGGGAGTCGAGGATGCGGGCCTTCTGCTCGACGGTCCACTTCTTCTCGGCGATGCCCTCGCCGGCGAGATGCACCACAGCGTCGACGCCCTCGAGCGATGCGGCGTCGATCGTGCCGGCGACCGGATCCCACACCGCGGTGTCGGTGCCACCGGCCGCGCCGGGACGGACGAGGCGCAGCACGCGGTGGCCTCCGTCGGTGAGGTGTCGGGTGAGCGCCCGACCGATCAGTCCGCTCGCACCCGTGACCGCAATGTCCATGGCCGGTGGAACCGGTGCGGTCGCCGGGCTATTCCGGGCCGGTGCGCCGGAGCACGGCGACGTCGAGTCGGTCGCGCAACACGGCGACCTGCTGCTGTGCGAGGTCGCGCAACTGCTCCTCGAAGGCCACGGTGTCCTCGCCCGCCGAGTCTGCGGCGTCGCGTGCCGCGCGCACGGAACGGATCTCGGCGCCGAGCTGATCGAGTTGCGTTCGCTCGGCCCCGGTGAACGGGTCGTGGGTCGCCACGACCGTCCAGCCGTCGGCAGTGAGGCCGGGAACGGACGCGACCGGGGCCACGCGGTAGCGGACGCGGCCCTGAGGATCGCCGACGCGGTGGGCGCCCAGTCGGTCGGCGTCGTCGATACCCGTCCGGGTGTCGAACCCGGCTCGTTCGAGTTGCAGGATCACGCCGGGCGTCGCGGCGAGCGACCCGAAGTCGAGCTCGGAGTCGACGAACACGCCGGCCGGCGTCGCCCGGTTCTCCGCATCCGCGAGCAACGCCGGCTCCAGATCGACGAGCGCGTCGTCGAGGGTGCGATCCGGCACCGACGTACCGAGCTGACCGACGAGCAGCACCACCGAGGCGATCAGCGTCACCGAACCGGCCGCCGTCGGGACCCACGATCGTGCGCCAGCGGGGAGCAGGTGGCGGCACAGGACCCAGACTCCCAGCGCAACCGTCGTGGCGGCGACCGGATCGATCCACGGAACCAGATGCGCGAACGCCGGCCCATCGATCCGTGCGGCGGCCACGATCGCGGCGGTGACGCCCGCGGCGCAGATGGCCAGACCTCGCAGCGCGAGCCGGTCGCGTCGTCGGGCCGCCACGAACATCGCCGCGACGGGGATGACGACCAGCACGGGCACGTGCCACGACGGTTGCAGCACATTGAGCACGACGGTCGTGCGGGCACCGGCCCACGTGGGCACGACGGCGAACGCGCCGCTCACCAGTCGCAGCGCGAAACCGATCCCACTGGTGGCGTCCGAGCCCCCGGCGCTGCGCGCGATCGTCGAGAGGTTGCCGGGGTCGCGTGTGAACTGCTCGACGATCGGTGGGAGCCACATCGCGGCGGCGATGCCGAGACCGCCGAGGAGTGCGGACCAGCGCACGCCACCGCGGGGGTCGACCCACTCGTCGATGCCATCGTCAGAGGCGTCCCCGGCATCGCCGGCGGGTTCGATCGATCGTTCCGGCCACAGCGCCAGCGCGTACGCCGCAGCGAGCACCACGACCATGAGCGGAAGCGCACCCAGGTGCGCCTGGACGAGCAGTGTCGCCACCGCGGGTGCGATCAGCATCGGGACCGGCCGACGCTGTGCGACGGCCCAGCACAACACCACCAGCGTGCCGCCGAGCACCAGCGACGCGTACGGGTTCCACGGGTTGCGCAGCGTCGTCGCCTCGACGCTCGCTGCGGCGACCATGGCGACGGCGAGCACGATCGACCCGGCGAGTCGATCGAGCCGCCGTGCCACCCACCAGCTCGCCAGCACGCCCACGATCGTCGTGCACCACGCCGCGGCGAGCAGCGCCGAACTCGACGAGCCGAGCAGTCGGTAGGGGACGGCGAGCAGCTCGAACCAGGCCGGTCCCGGATGCGACCAACCGAGTCGGGAGTAGGCCCCGACGAGCGGCAGCTGCGACGGGACGTCGCGGACCCGCAGTTCGATCAGCGCCAGATCGGCGGCCGGCCGCCACGTGGACCGCAGGGCTGCGACCGCGCCGACCAGCGCGGTGAGTCCGACCGATCCGACGGCGATTCGTTCGACGAGGCGGTCCGGCGGCGGCCGCACTCAGCCTCGTTCGGCGACCTTGCGCCACACCGCGCGAGGCAGCATCCGGAACCCGGCGAACGGGAACTTGAGGATGCCGGGCGCCCAGACGGTCTCGCGGCCGGCGGCGAGGCCGTCGACGATCACCTGCGCCACCTTGTCGGGTGTGGTCGAGAACGGGGCGGCGTCCATGCCCTCGGTCATCTTCGTGTGCACGAAGCCCGGCCGGACGACCATGACCCGCACGCCGGTACCGACGAGCGAGTCGCCCAGTCCCTGGGCGAACGCATCGAGCCCGGCCTTGGTGGAGCCGTAGACGAAGTTGTCCTTGCGGGCGCGCACGCCGGCGACGGACGACATGACCACGATCGCCCCGTGCCCCTGGGCCTTGAGTCGGGCCGCCACGGCCAGGCACGACGACACCAGTCCGGCGAAGTTGATCTCGACGGCCTTCGCCGCGAACGTCGGATCGGACTCGAACGCCGCCTGATCGCCCAGGATGCCGGCCGGCACGTAGACCAGATCGATGTCGCCGAACCGGTCGAACACCTCGTCGATCACCGTCGCGTGTGACGCCGGGTCGGTCGACTCCCAGTGCACCAGTTCGACCGTCTCGGCGCCCGCGGCGCTGACTGCGGCTGCCACCGATTCCATGTCGTCCTCGGGGCGACCCGCCAGGATGACGGTGCGGCACCGACCCTGGGCCAACCGGACGCAGAGCGCCCGACCGATGTCGGAGCCGCCGCCGAGCACGAGCACTGATTGAACCTCGCCGAGCGCGTCGCGCACTGGAGCACCTCTCTGATCGTCACGACCGGTCGACACACCACAGCGACCGGATGGAACCCCATGGTCCCGACCGGACGACTGTACCGCCGCGGTCGATCCCGCCGACTGCTCCGGTGCCGCCGACACCATGTCGGCGCTCTAGGTTGGGGGCGTGAGCACGCGCATGTTGATCATCCTCGCCCTGTTGTGCGGGCTCGCGGTGCTGGTGGCGTTCGCCGTCCAGGCCGCGCAGATCATCTGAGTCACGGCGCAGCGGTCATCCGGCCGGCGTGACCGCGGGACGGCGGCGCTCGCCCGGGACCGCAACGTTCTGACGCCCGGCCCCGCTCGCTAGGCTCGACCTGTGGATCAGACTCACTTCGAATTGGTGGTCATCGGCGGCGGGCCGGGTGGCTACGCCGCCGCCCTCTACGCAGCCTCCGCCGGCATGTCCGTTGCGCTCATCGAGCAGGACAAGGTCGGTGGGACGTGCCTGCACCGGGGGTGCATCCCGGCCAAGGAGTTCCTGGAGACGGCCGCCGTCGTCCGTGCGGTGAAGTCCGCCGGCGAGTTCGGTGTCGTGGTCGAACCGAAGGCCCTCGACTGGCCGCTCGTCCTGCAGCGCAAGCAGGAGGTCATCGACAAGCTCTTCGGTGGTGTGTCGCAGCTGCTCAAGGGGCGCAAGGTGACGGTGCTCAACGGTGTCGGCTCGCTCGGCGCGAACCACACCGTGAACGTGCGGTCCGACAGCGGCGAATCGGCCACGCTCACCGGCGACGCGGTGGTCCTGGCCACCGGTTCGGTGCCGCGGGTCATCCCGGGTTTCGAACCGGGCGGCCCGGTCGTGACGTCCGACGAGTTCTTCTCGATCCAGCAGGTGCCGTACCGGTCCGTGGTGATCGGTGGGGGAGCGATCGGGTGCGAGTTCGCGTCGACGCTCGCCGACCTGGGCTCCCAGGTCACGATGCTCGAGGCGCTGCCGAAGATCCTGCCCGGCTGCGACGACGACGTGACCCGCGTCGTCGGCCAGTCGTTCAAGAAGAAGGGCATCGACATCCGCACCGGGGTGACCGTGCACGGTCACACCCCGAACGGCGTCGGCGGCACGGTCGTCAGCTTCGGTGACGGCGAGACGGCGGAGTGCGAACTCGTCGTGGTGTCGGTGGGGCGCCGCCCGTTGACGGGTGGTGTGCTCGAGCCCGGCACCGCCGTGCAGGTGACCGACCGCGGCCACATCGACGTGGACGAGCACTACCGGACGCACGAGCCGGGCGTGTGGGCCGTGGGTGACGTGATCGACAGTCCGCAGCTCGCGCACGTGGCGTTCGCCGAGGGCATCTGCGTGGTGAAGGACGTGCTGGGCGAGTCGCCGGCGCCCGTCGACAACGGCACCGTGCCGTGGGCCATCTACTGCAACCCCGAGGTGGCGTTCGCCGGGCACTCCGAGGCATCTGCCAAGGAGGCCGGATTCGACGTGGTGACCAGTCGGCATCGGTTCGCCGGCAACAGTCGGGCCATCATCATCGGCGAGACCGACGGCATGGTGAAGGTGATCGCCGAGCGCGGTCCCGACGGCCGGGCCGGCCGGATCCTGGGTGTCCACATGGTGGGTCCGTGGGTCACCGAGCAGCTCTCGGGCGGCTACCTCGCGGTGAACTGGCAGGCGACCGTCGACGAGGTCGCCGAGTTCCTCCAGCCGCACCCGTCGCTGTCCGAGTTGTTCGGCGAGACGGTGCTGTCGATGACCGGCCGGTCGCTCCACGGCTGAGCCGAACCGCGACGGCTCGGCGCGTAGTCTGCTCCCATGGCCGTTGCGCCCCACCCCCACGCCGGGACGTTCCGGCGCCGAAAGGTAGACCCATGACCGACATCGTGATGCCGCAGCTCGGTGAGTCCGTGACCGAGGGGACGATCACGCGGTGGTTCAAGGCCATCGGCGAGCCCGTCGCCGAGGACGAGCCGCTCTTCGAGGTGTCGACCGACAAGGTCGACACCGAGGTTCCGGCGCCCGCGGGTGGTGTGCTCACCGAGATCCGGGTCGCCGAGGGCGACACCGTGGACGTCGGCACCGTGCTCGCCGTGCTCGACGGCGCCGGTGGCGCCGCCGCTGCGCCGGCCGCACCAGCCCCGGAGACGGCCCCGGCACCGGCCCCGGCACCGGCACCGGTGGCGGAGGCCCCAGCGGCTCCCGCACCCGTCGCACCGGCACCGGCACCTGCACCCGTCGCGCCGGCACCGGTTGCGCCTGCCCCTGCACCGGTGGCCGAGACCCCGGCGGCTCCTGCGCCGGTCGCTCCGGCTCCCGCACCCGCCGCTCCGGCGCCTGCCGCTCCCGCTGCCGCCGCCGCAGCGGGCGGCGTGCTGTTGTCGCCGCTCGTCCGTCGACTGATCGAGGAACACGGCCTGGACGCCTCGCGCATTCCGGGCACCGGGGTCGGTGGCCGCATCACCCGTGAGGACGTCCTCGCTGCGGTCGACGCCGGCGCGGCTCCCGCACCTGCCGCTCCTGCCCCTGCCGCGCCTGCACCTGCCGCGCCTGCACCTGTCGCTCCCGCACCTGCTGTAGCGCCCGTCGCGCCGGCGAGGCCGGTGGTGAGCGATGCCGCGCCGATGCACCACGGTGCCGGTGATCGGGTGGTGGAACTCAACAAGATCCGACAGGTCACGGGCGAGCACATGGTCGCCTCCAAGGCCATCTCACCCCACGCCGTCACCATCGTCGAGGTCGACTTCGAGGGTGTCGACCGGGTACGTCGGGCCGTCCGAGATCAGTTCCGGGCCGACGAGGGCTTCTCGCTCACCTATCTGCCCTTCGTGTCCCGCGCCGTCGTCGACGCGCTGCACGAGTTCCCCCGCATGAACGCCGCAGTCGACGGCGGGTCGCTCATCATCCACAACGAGGTGCACCTCGCCATCGCCGTGGACCTCAACTACGAGGGCCTGCTGGCGCCGGTCGTCGCCGGCGCCCACGAGAAGCGGCTCCGAGCGATCGCCGCCGACATCCACGATCTCGCCGAGCGTGCCCGGTCGCGGCGCCTCGCCCCCGATGAACTCTCGGGTGGCACGTTCACGATCTCGAACTCGGGGAGCTACGGCACCGCCGTCGTGATCCCGATCATCAACCAGCCGCAGGTGGCGATCCTCTCCACCGACGGCGTGAGCCGGAAGCCCGTGGTCGTCACCGACGCCAACGGCGGCGAGTCACTCGCCATCCACTCGGTCGGCAATCTGACGCTGGCGTGGGACCACCGCGCCTTCGACGGCGCGTACGCCGCCGCCTTCATGGCCAAGGTCGCCGAGATCATCGAGACCCGAGACTGGGCGACGGAGCTCTAGGCCCGATGCCCGACCGGCCGCTCCGGATCCGGTGGCTCGGCACCGTCGACTACCGCGAGGCCTGGTCGCTGCAGCGGGGCATCCACTCGCACGCGCTCGGCGTCGACGACGCCGACGACCACCTGCTCCTGCTGGAGCACCCACCGACACTCACCCTCGGTCGTCACGCCGATCCGTCGCACGTGCTGGTCGATCCGATTGAGGTCGGCGTCGACGTGGTCGACGTCGACCGAGGCGGCGACGTCACGTACCACGGCCCCGGTCAACT
>CAJBIS010000003.1 GCA_903953195.1 uncultured Actinomycetes bacterium | reverse complement strand
GGCTATCCCGTCGTCGTCAAGCCGCTCGACGGCAATCACGGCCGGGGCGTCACCGTCAACATCACCGCCGAGGACGGCGTCGCCGCCGCCTTCGAGACCGCCGATGCCGAAGGATCGGCCGTGGTGGTGGAGACCATGCTGCTCGGCGACGACCACCGGCTCCTGGTGGTCAATGGCCAGCTCGTCGCGGCAGCACGCCGGGTGCCGGGTCACGTGAAGGGCGACGGGCACCACACCATTGCCGAGCTCGTCGATATCGTCAATCAGGACCCGCGCCGCGGCGTCGGGCACGAAAACGTGCTGACGCGGCTGGAACTCGACGATCAGGCCAGTCGCCTGCTCGAGGAAAAGGGCTACACGGAAAAGACGATCCCCGCCGAGGGCGAGGAGGTGTATCTGCGCAAGACCGCGAACATTTCGACGGGCGGCACGGCGGTGGACGTCACCGACACGATCCATCCCGACAACAAACTGATGGCCGAGCGGGCGATCCAGGCGATCGGGCTCGATGTCGGCGCCGTGGATTTCCTGACCACCGACATCACCAAGAGCTATCGCGAGACCGGTGGCGGCATTTGCGAGGTCAATGCGGGGCCTGGCCTGCGCATGCATATCGCGCCTGCCGAGGGCACGCCGCGCGACGTGGGCGGAGCGATCATGGACATGCTCTTCCCGCCCGGCACCCAGGCGCACGTTCCCATCGCCGCCGTGACCGGAACGAACGGTAAGACCACGTGCTCGCGCATGCTGGCGCACATCCTGAAAATGGCGGGCCATGTGGTGGGACAGACCTCGACCGACGCCGTGGTGATCGACGGCAACGTGACCGTCAAGGGCGACATGACCGGGCCGGTCTCCGCCAAGATGGTGCTTCGCGATCCCTCGGTCGACATCGCCGTCCTGGAGACGGCACGCGGCGGCATCGTCCGCTCCGGCCTGGGCTTCAACTTCTGCGATGTGGGCGCGGTCCTGAACGTGACGTCGGACCATCTGGGCCTCGGTGGCGTCGACTCGCTGGATGGACTTGCCCGGGTGAAACGCGTCATCGCCGAAGTCACGCGCGGCACGGTGGTGCTGAACGCCGACGACGAACAGACGCTGAAAATGGCGGCCTTCTCCCCCGCCAAGCAGGTCATGTATGTGACGCGCAATCCCGAGCATGAACTGGTGCGTGAGCACATCCGACTCGGCAAGCCCGCGATCGTTCTTGAGCAGGGGCTGAACGGCGACCAGATCGTGATTTACGACAATGGCCGACAGATGCCCCTGATCTGGACCCATCTCGTCCGTGCGACGCTGGAAGGCAAGGCGCTGCACAATGTCGAAAACGCCATGTTCGCCGCCGGCATGGCCTATGCGCTCGGCAAGACACTGGATCAGATCCGCACCGGACTGCGCACCTTTGAGAACAGTTTCTTCCAGAGCCCGGGGAGGATGAATGTGTTCGACGAACACGGTTTCCGGGTGATCCTCGACTACGGGCACAACGAGGCGGCGGTGGGGGCAATGGTCGACCTGGTCGACGGGCTCAAGCCGCGCGGGCGAAGGATCGTCGGCGTGACCTGCCCGGGTGACCGGCGCGACGAGGACGTGGCGGCTATCGCGGCGAAAGTCGCCGGCCATTTCGACACCTATATCTGCCACCGCGACGACAATCTGCGCGATCGCGGGCCCGACGAAATTCCGAAGCTGATGCGCGCCGCCCTGATTGCCGAGGGCGTCGCGCCCGAGGCGATCACCATCATCGAGGAGGAGGAAAAGGCCCTCGATGCGGCGCTTTCACAGGCGCAACCCGACGATTTGGTGTTGTTCTTCTGCGAGGCGATCACGCGCTGCTGGAAGCGGATCGTTCACTTCACCCCGAAATTCATCGCGACCGAGCCGGAACCTGTCGCCAAGCGTCTGGCAGCATCCACCTTCGGTGTTCCCGATGGCTTCGTTCTCACCTCGGATGATCGTGGTGTGCTGATCGTTCCGGCGACATGACAGGGAGACGTGGCCGAGTCTCATTCGCTCATCGTGGGTGATTTCCACCCGAAACTGGCGATCATCGGTGGCCGGCTGGAGGATGACAACGCCGCCATCTACGACGAGATGCGCCGTATGGCGGGCGGAAGAATCGTCGTCTTCGCGACAGCGTCGTCGGTGCCTGAGGAGGTCGGCGCCGAAACCGTCGGCGTGTTCGGCGCCTACGGATTCGAGGCCGTACTGGCCGGGGTGCACGGCGCCGGGGCGGCGGCGGCCGCGCAAGACAAGGCGATCGCTGATCTCGTCGAGGACTATGGCAGCGTCTATTTCACCGGTGGCGACCAGGCCCTGATCACCGCGGCACTGTCGCCACAGGGCAGGGAAAGCCGGGTGCTGAAAGCGATCCGCAAAGCGCAGCGCAAGGGTGGGATGATCGCCGGGTCGAGTGCCGGGGCTGCCGTCATGTCCGAGGTGATGATTTCCGGTGGCACCTCACTGGAAGCGGCGGCCTATGGAGTGGTCGATGACCCGGACCTGCCCGGAATGCTGCTGGAGCCCGGGCTCGGATTCTTTCCGTGGGGCATGGTCGACCAGCATTTCATCAAGCGCGGCCGGTTCGGCCGGCTGGTCGTCGCCATGGAGGCGTCCGGCGTGAAGCGTGGCTTCGGCATCGACGAAAACACCGCCCTGTTCGTCGAGGGCACGATCGGGCGGGTGATCGGCGAATACGGTGCCTTCGTCTTCGATCTCGAGGAGACGAAAGTCGACCGCTCCGGCGGGCTGATCGAGAACATCGGTTTCAGCTATGCCGACGACGGTGACGCCCTCGACCTGGAAACGGGCGAGGTCCTCCCCGGTCCGGACAAGCGGGCGGTGACCCGACGCGACATCACCTACAGGGCCCCCGCCCGCTCGCTGCGCAACGTCTTCGGCGCCTACACGCTCTACGACCTCGTGGCGCGGCTGGTGTTGGGGGACCCGGAGGCCTATCCGACGGATCGCGCCCGCGCGATAGAGCCCAGGGCGGGTAGCGCCACCAGCGTCGAGATATCCCGCCG
>CAJBIS010000002.1 GCA_903953195.1 uncultured Actinomycetes bacterium | reverse complement strand
GCCCGGCTCCGCGGTCCTGGTCCTGGCACTCTGCGACTACTTGCGGAATCCGTGGGGTGACTACCTGGAGATCAATTTCGGTTTGCTGGTGCACCCGGTGGGCCGACCTGACGAGGTCGGGGCGTTCCAGTGGCGAATGCCGGTCGATCAGGCGTTCACGTGCCTGGCGGGCAACCGGGTGCTGGGCCTGCCGAAGACCGTCGAGGACCTCGAGGCCACCTACTCCGATGACAGCGTGACCTTCGAACTGCGTGCGGATGGGGCGTCGGTGCTGCGGATCACGGTGCCGCGGGCCGAGCCGCTCGGCGATCCGACGTGCGAGACCACCATCACCTACTCGTACCTCGATGGTGTGGCGACCGTCGTGCCGCTCACGATCGACCTGCCGTCCGGAATCATCGACTCGGCGCAGGTGGTGCTCGAGCTCGGCGACGGCGTGATCGCCGACGAACTGCGATCGCTCGGGCTGCCCGCGGTACCCGACTACGCGGCGTGGGGTGAGCGTCTCACCGGATCGTTCGGAGTGACCCGACCGGTCTGAGGTCGGCGGTCCGGTTCGGGATGTTCTGGTCCAGACTGCAGACATGGGTGAGCTGATCGGCAAGACGCTGCCGTTGGCGTTCGGTGCGGCGATCAGCCCGACCGTGCTGGCGCTCGCGCTGCTGGTGCTGTCGTCGACGCGGCGGCCGGTTGCCCGCGGCGCGGCGTACCTGGGCGGCGTGCTGCTCATGTTCGGCGTGCTCACCGTCGTCGGGTTGGCGGTGACGAACCACGCCACCGGAGCAGGGTCGTCGCTGAACCCGATCACGCGGGCGATCGACGGCACCATCGGGTTCCTGCTGCTGCTGCTCGCGGTGCGCACGGTGGTCCGGGTCGTGACGATTGACCGCGATCACCCGGAGACCGTGACGCAGCCGGCGCGACCGGAGCGGTACACGAGCCTGTGGGCGGCCTTCGTGCTCGGCATCGCGATGATGATGTCGAACTTCTCGACGATCCTGCTGTACCTCCCGGCGATGCGCGAGATCTCGAGTTCGTCGGTGGACGTGGCCGACAAGGCCGTGGTCGTCGTGATGGTGTTCGTGATCGCGTCGTTGCCGGCCACGTTGCCGTTCCTGGTCCGCGTGACCGCTCCGGGTCCGTCGGCACGGTGGTTCGCGGCGTTGCACCGTGTGGTGACGCGCTACCAGCGGCAGATCGGCATCGTCATCGAGGTCGTCTTCGGCGTGTACCTGCTGGTCAAGGCGCTCTGACCGGCGCCGTCGGCCGCCGGTCCGGCGTCAGTCGTCGCGCGTCGGCCGCCGGCGGTCGCGCTTGGTCTGGCTGCGCTGCCGTTTCGCCTGAACCCGCCGTTGCTGCGATCCGCGGGTGGGCCGGGTCGGTGTGCGGGACCGTCGCACGGCGAGCGCGCTGCGCAGCCGCGCCGCCAGCCGTTGTCGGGCCAGGGCACGGTTCCGGGTCTGCGATCGTTCCTGGTCGACCGAGATCCGGACCTCGGTGCCGAGGCGTTCGATCAGTCGCGACCGCTCGAACGTCCGCAGGCCGCCGCAGGTCGCCAGATCCAGCCGGATCTCGACCCGGGTGGACGCCTTGTTCGCGTGCTGGCCTCCGGGACCGCCGGACGGGGTGAACCGTTCGTGCAGGTCGGCGGCGGGGATCGTCACCGACGCGGTGACGACGAGGTCCTCGCTCGGATGTCCCACACGGGCAGGGTACCGTCGGGCGGTGCACGCCCTCGATCGACTTCCGCCCGCGGCCCGCGCCTATCTGGACCTGCTCGGTCGGTGTCTGACCCGCGAGGCCTTCCTGGATCAGGAGTGGTGGGACGCCGACCTGCGCGACTGGCCGGGCGACGTCGACGAGCTGCGCGCCGCGCTCCGCGAACGGCAGTGGCGCCTCGTTCGCCGCGGCGATCCAGCGGCGCGGGCCGAGGGGCGTGACTGGCCACCCACCGCCGAGACCATGATCGGCACCGCTCGACTCGCCAACGTGGTCGACTGTTGCGTCACGGCACTGCTCGACGGCGTTCCGGGCGACCTCATCGAGACCGGAGTGTGGCGCGGCGGCACCACGATCCTGATGCGCGGGATCCTCGAGGCGCTCGGCGATGAGCAGCGCAACGTCTGGGTCGCGGACTCCTTCGAGGGGTTGCCGGTGCCCGACGCCGAGGCGTACCCGGCCGACGAGGGGCTCGACTGGTCCGACGTCCGGGTCCTCCAGGTCGACGCCGACGCGGTGCGGGCGAACTTCCGGCGGTACGGGTTGCTCGACGACCGGGTCCGGTTCCTCGAGGGCTGGTTCGCCGACACCCTCCCCGACGCCCCGATCGACCAGCTCGCAGTGCTCCGCCTCGACGGCGACCTGTACGGCTCGACGATGGATGCGCTGGTCGCGCTGGAACCCAAGGTGTCGTCGGGAGGGTTCGTGATCGTCGACGACTACGGCGGTTGGCCGCCGTGTCGGGCGGCGGTCGACGACTACCGGCGTGATCATGGGATCGACGCCCCGATCAGCACGGTCGACTGGACCGGGATCTGGTGGCGCAAGCCCTGAGCTCGCCGGGGGCGGACGGGTGTTGAGGGGGCCGACCCAGCCCCTCCCCTCCCGGGGAGCCGGGTCGAACCCAGGTCCTCACCATCCGGAACCTCTCCGACCTTCTCATGTTCCCGGTCGGATCTGTTCGTGACCAGTGGGGACGAGTCCCCACTGGGGGTCAGGTCTCGTCGTCAGCGTCGTCAGCGTCGGCGGGACCGGCGGAGTCGTGCAGCCCTCGTCGGTGCGGCAGTTCCTTGCCGAGATTGGTCACGGTCAGGGCCACCACGGTGACGAGGAAGATCTGACCGAACATCCCCTCGCACATCGCGAG
>CAJBIS010000001.1 GCA_903953195.1 uncultured Actinomycetes bacterium | reverse complement strand
GCACGATCACCAGCACCACGAGACGAGCGGCCTCACCCGTCGGCTCGTCGTGAGCGTCGTCCTCGGCCTGCCGGTGATGGTCCTGGCCATGGTCATGCCGCTGCAGTTCGAGGGCTGGCAGTGGGTGGCGCTCGTGCTCGCCACGCCGGTGGTGTTCTGGTGCGCGTGGCCGTTCCACGTCGCGGCCTGGAAGAACGCCCGGCACGGTGTCGCCACCATGGACACGCTGGTGTCCGTCGGCGTGCTGGCCGCCTACGGCTACTCCGTCGTCGACCTCGCCCTGGGTGGCGACCACACCTACCTCGAGGTCGCGGCTGTCGTCCCGGCGTTCATCCTGTTGGGCCGCTGGTTGGAGGAGCGGGCGAAGCGCCGTGCCGGCGCCGCGGTCGAGGCGCTCCTGTCGCTCGGCGTGCGCGATGCCACCGTGATCGACGATGACGGCACCGAGCGGCTCATCCCCGTCGACGAACTCGCCGAGGGTGACCGGTTCGTCGTCCGTCCGGGCGAGCGCATCGCCACCGACGGGCACGTCGTCGAGGGCGCCTCGGCGGTCGATGCCAGCATGCTGACCGGGGAGAGCGTGCCGGTCGACGTCAGCGTCGGCGACACCGTCGTCGGTGCGACCGTCAACACGTCCGGTCGGCTGGTGGTCGAGGCCGACCGGGTCGGCGCCGACACACAACTGGCGCACATGGCTCGCCTCGTCGCCGACGCCCAGACCGGCAAGGCGCAGATCCAGCGGCTCGCCGATCGCGTCGCCGGCGTGTTCGTGCCGGTGGTCATGGTGCTGTCGCTGCTCACGCTGCTGGTGTGGACCGCGCTCGGCGACGCATCGCAGGGGTTCATCGCCGCGGTGTCGGTCCTGATCATCGCCTGCCCGTGCGCGCTGGGGCTGGCGACCCCCGTCGCGCTGCTCGTCGGCACCGGCCGCGGCGCGCAGTTGGGCATCCTCATCAAGGGGCCCGAGGTGTTGGAGTCGACTCGCCGCGTCGACACCGTCGTGCTCGACAAGACCGGCACGGTGACCACAGGTGAGATGTCGGTTCTCGACGTCGTGGTCGCACCGGGGACCGAGCCGGCCGACGCACTGGTGCTCCTCGGGGCGCTGGAGTCCGCCTCCGAGCATCCGATCGCCCGGGCCATCGCGGCCCACGCGGCGACGCTGCAGGGCTCGCTGCCGTCACCGAGTGAGTTCGAGAACATCGCCGGGCTGGGCGTCAGCGGCGTGGTCGCCCACAGCGGCACCGCCCATCGCGTCACCGCGGGTCGCCCCGAGTTCGTGACGGGCGCCGGGCTCATCATGCCCTCGGCGCTGCGCACGGCATCCGCCGAGCTCGCGGCACAGGGTCGCACGGTGGTGGCCGCCGGCTGGGACGGTTCCGTGCGCGTGCTCGTCTCGGTCGCCGACCGACCCAAGGTGTCATCGGCGGACGCAGTGGCGGAACTCCGGGGACTGGGACTCACGCCGGTGCTGTTGACCGGCGACGCCGAGGCCCCCGCCCGGGCGATCGCCGGCGAGGTCGGGATCGACGATGTGATCGCCGGCGTCCTCCCGCAGGACAAGGTCGCCGAGGTGCAGCGGCTGCAGGCCGAGGGTCGCGTCGTCGCCATGGTGGGTGACGGCGTCAACGACGCCGCCGCGCTGGCCACGGCCGACCTGGGCATCGCCATGGGCACCGGCACCGATGCCGCCATCGAGGCGTCCGACCTGACGCTCGTCGGCGGCGACCTGCGCGGCGCGGCCGACGCCATCCGCCTGTCGCGGCGCACGCTCGGCACCATCAAGGGCAACCTGTTCTGGGCGTTCGCGTACAACGTCGCCGCCATCCCGCTGGCAGCGGCCGGACTGTTGAACCCGATGCTCGCGGCTGCTGCGATGGCGTTCTCGAGCGTGTTCGTGGTGACGAACTCGTTGCGGCTGCGGCGGTTCCAGCCGAACCGCTGACCCGTTCAGCCGTTGAGCGGATCGTGGTCGTGCTCGACGCTGAACGCGACCTCCTGGCCGTGTGCGAGTTCCAGGTTGTGGCCGTCGGGGTCGACGACGATCCCGTAGTAGCCCGCGGGCGGACCCGAGTCGTGCGGACCGAACGTCGGGTGGCCCTCGGCCTCGGCGAGTGCCAGCCGCCGGTCGACCTCGCGGCGTGAGTCGAGCCCGACGCCGAGGTGCGCCCATCCGCCGAGCGGGTGCGACACGTCGGTCTCCAACAGCACGATGATGAACGGCCGGGTGTGGTCGCTGATCCACGCCACCCGCACGCCGTCGGAGCTGGTGCGGCGGTGGACCGGCGTCATGTCGGCGTACCGCTCGTAGAACTCGAGGCTGCGGTCCAGCTCCGACACCTGGAGCGCGATGTGCGTGAAGCCGTGGTCGACGCGCTCGGCCAGCGGGATGGCGCGGGCGGCCGGATCGGAACCGGGGACGTCCATGCCCGCACGCTACGTTGCCCGGCATGGAGCTGTTCGGACTCGACGGTCGTGTGGCGCTGGTGACGGGGGCGTCCTCGGGGTTGGGCGACCGGTTCGCCCGGGCGCTGCACGCCGCAGGTGCCACCGTCGTCGTCACTGCGCGTCGGGCGGATCGGCTCGAGGAGTTGGCCGCCTCGCTCGGCGACCGTGTGGTGGTGTGTCCCGCGGACCTCACCGACGCCGACGCCCGCGCCGCGGTCGTCGCCGAGGCCACGTCCGTGACCGGCGCGCTGGACGTGCTCGTGAACAACGCCGGCTACGGCGTCCCGACCGCCGCCGAGGACGAGACGCTCGACCAGTTCGACCGCACCATGGACGTCAACGTGACCGCCGTGTTCCACCTGTGCCAGCTCGCCGGTCGGCCCATGCTCGCCCAGGGGCGGGGGAGCATCGTCAACATCGCCTCGATCTTCGGGATGGTCGGCTCGGCGCCGCTGAAGGAACTCACCTACTGCGTGTCCAAGGGTGCGGTGATCAGCATGACGCAACAGCTCGGGTGCGAGTGGGGCCGCAAGGGTGTGCGTGTCAACGCGATCGCACCGGGGTTCTTCCCGTCGGAGATGACGCAGGAGTCCATGTTCGACGCCGAGGCGGGGCGCAGCTTCATCGAACGCACCACGCCGATGGGGCGACCCGGTGAGCTGCACGAACTCGACGGTGCCGTGGTGTTCCTCGCGAGCGAAGCGTCCTCGTACGTCACGGGACACGTGCTCGCCGTCGACGGTGGCTGGTTGGCGCACTGACGGGCGGTCCGACGCACCGGCTGACTGACCGGCGGACCGACGGGTTGATGCTCCCGCTGTCCGACGGCGCGACCGCCGGGCGCTCTCAGGCGTCGACGGCGACGCCGGGGAAGGCGACGGGGTCGCCCACCTTCGGAATCGGCACCTTCGCCCACGCCATCATGTCGGCCAGGTTGTCGGTGATCGTCTTCCACTCGACCGGATCCCAGCCGTTGGAGCGCCCGATCACACTCGCGTCGGTGCCGACGTGGACGAGTGCCGGGATCTCGGTGATGCCGAGCGCCTCGATCGCCTCACCGTCCGGATCCGCGAACGTGAGCACCCGCTCGGCCCACGGCCCGAGGAAGGCCACCGCGTCCTCGGCGGGGGCCCGCACCAGCCACGCGACCCGGCAGTCGGCGCCGTGGAAGGCCGTCAGGATCCGCCCGGCGGTCTCCAGGATCCACGCGCTCTCGTGCGTGTACGGATCGATCGCCACGGCCACGAGGTGGAACATCGCGGTCTGGCCGGCGAGAGTCAGTGACTCGCCCTCGATCGGGTGCAGTTCGACATCAGCGGGAACGGTGCTCATCGGCCCCGAACGGTAGCGCGGCGTACACTCCGACGGTGCACCCGATCGAACGGCTCCGCTTCGTGGCCCGTTCCCGGGGTGCGCCCGCCGACGTGCTGGTGATGGAGTCAGCGGCCGCACTGATGGCCTTCCGGGACGATCCGGCGGGCATGGTGGCGGCATGTCGCCGCATCATCGACCGGCAACTGGACTGCGGCCCGCTCTGGTGGCTGTGTGCCCGGATGCTGTGCGGCCCCGACGCGGCGTACGAGGCCCGTGATGCCGTCGAACTGTTCGACGCCGACCCGACGGAGCAGCGACTCCGCGAGGCGCTGGCCGGGCTCGGCGCCGACGAGCGGGTTCCGCTGCTGATCGAGGTGCTCGCCGGTGGCCCGGAACGGGTGCTGATCGACGCGGACGACGCCGCGGATGCCCGTCATGCCGCCGAGCGGGGCCAACCCGTGTGGTGGGTCGGCGGCGTGGGCCGCCTGCTGCCCGCCGAGATGTTCGACGCGCTCGAACGGCGGCGCGACGAACGCAACGATGCGCTCGACGCCCGCAACGAGGTGGTGCCGATCGAACTGGCGGTCGCCGTCGCGGGGCCTCGTGGCGTCCTCCCGCCGGCCAGGGCGACGCGTCGGCCCGACTGCCCGGTCGCCCCCGAGTTGTTCCGCCTCGCCGGTTGACGTCGGGCACACTGTGGGCGGCCGGATGCGACGACGGCGCCTCCGGACATCGACGGCACGATCCGACCTCGGACATCGAGGCGGGTGAGCGACGAGAGTGATCGACATGGGTGAGCGACATGGGTGAGATCGTGGAGTTCCCGGTCAACGGGACGAACGGGACGGGGTACCTGGCG
The DNA here is from genome assembly GCA_903953195.1 of uncultured Actinomycetes bacterium. Lineage (GTDB taxonomy): Bacteria > Actinomycetota > Acidimicrobiia > Acidimicrobiales > Microtrichaceae > SXMI01. The sequence goes on along the minus strand of CAJBIS010000001.1, from coordinate 297 downwards.
ACACCGGTGAGCGGTTCCGGTCCCGGTGTCCTCGTGATCCAGGAGTGGTGGGGGCTGGTGCCGCACATCATGGATGTGTGCGACCGGTTCGCCGAGGAGGGGTTCACGGCCCTGGCGCCGGACCTGTTCGGCGGTCGCACGACGACCGAGCCCGACGAGGCCGGCAAGTTCATGATGGCGCTGAACGTCGAGCAGGCTGCGAAGGAGCTGCGCGGCGGGATCGGGTACCTGACGGCGAGCGACGCCGTGACCTCGGCGGGTGTCGGCGTGGTCGGCTTCTGCATGGGTGGCGGACTG